>JBGSMF010000254.1:0-59662 GCA_041740315.1 Thermoflexales bacterium | reverse complement strand
GGCCACGGCCACAAAAAGGGCCACGGGCGCGGCCAGGGCCAACCCCAGGGGCGTGCCCACGGCCACGGCCACGGCCAAAAGCGAAAGATGGGCCGCCACGGATGGAATGGCCCAAACGGCCAATACAACCACGGCCAGGCCTTGATTAGATAGACCCCGTACCACGGATCCCAAAAGACGCCTTCGCCAAACAATACCAGGTGCGCTTCGGGGAACCACCACGCGCCAAGGATGCGAATGGGGTTGTAGAAATACAGCCCGGTGCCAAGGTCATCCAGCGCCGACCCGTAGCGAGTGACCACCGCGCCCGTAAACCAGTCTATAGCCCAGCGCACCCGGCCGCGGCCATCGGCCAGCAAGAGGTAACGGTTGCCGTCGCGCCACATGCTGAACACGCCGTCTGCGCCAACATAGTATTGGGCCAGCACATCGCCGTTCGTGTCCAGCTCCAGGTAAATGTCTTGGCCATCTCGCAGCAAGTAGCGCGCGCTGCCGTCGCTCCCTACCACGCCAATCAAGTTGCCCATCGGGTCGTAGAGAAAGCTCAGGCCAGGGTCAACCTGCATCAGGCGCATGTCGTTATCGTACTCGTAGGCCAGGGTGGCGGCAGTCGACTGCATTCCACCCGCCGCGTTCGGCTGGCCCAGGGCTGTCATCGAGCCGCCGCTGGCCTGGGTTTGGGTGCGCGCGCCCATCTCGTTGTATCCAAAAGTGGCGTCGCCGGCGCTGAGCAAGCGATTGTGGGCGTCGTAAACAAAGTGCGTGTCGCTGACCGGGCCGTGAGCCGCCAGCCGGTTGCCCACGCCGTCATGCTCGAACGAAACCTCGCCTTGCAATTCGCCAGTGGCGGTGACAACCCGCCCAACCTTGTCATGCTCGTAAGTCAGAGCCTCGCCGTTGTCTTGTTCATAGGTCAAGTTGCCCCGGCTGTCGTAATCGTAACTGTAAGAAACAGGCTCTGTGATAGACAAGGTATAGGTCAACCCCGTCAAGTGATTGGTCTGGTTGTACGCATACTCGCTGGCGACTCCGCCAGGGTAAGACACATGCTGCTTGCGGCCGGCCGAGTCATACGCATAGGTCACTGTGTCGCCGCCGACATCCGTCACCGTCGTCAGGCGATTCAAGTGATCGTAACTGTAGCCTACCTCGTAACCGCCCGGGCCACTAAGTTGAACCAGGTTGCCCGCCAGCGGCTCGCGCTGCAATTGCAGTGTGCGCGTTGCGCCCCAGGTGGGCGTCCACATATCAATGCGAGTGCGCTGGTCAATCGCGTCATACTCGTATGCCAACCGCACGTTTTGGTTCGCCATCCATATCAGGTTGCCGGCCCCATCGTAAAGATACTCGTTGACCTGATAAGGCGCTGCCACCCCCGCTTCATAATACTCGGCGCGCCGCATGCGGCTCTTGGCGTCGTACTGGTAAAGCGTCACACGGCCATCAGCATCGGTGCGGCCGGTCAGCCGGTTGACCTGGTCGTATTTGTAAGACGTGGTCTGGCTCAGGCTGTTGGTCTGGGTAATGAGACGATCGAGGCTGTCGTACTGAAAAGTTGTCGTGACGTCGTTGGCATTGACCAACTGCACCAGGTTATCGCGGCCGTCGGCGCTGTAGGCATAGCGCGTGGTATAGCCTTCGGCATCTGTGACCGACATTAGGCGATCAGAGGCATCGTAAACAAAAGCCGTGTCGTTGCCGGCCTGGTCAGTCGTCGTAATGGGGCGGCCGGCCAGGTCAAAAGTATTGCGGGTGGTATTGCCCCGCGCGTCGGTGGTGACGCTAGTATTGCCAAACTCGTCGTAAGCATACTGCGTCATCTGGCCGCTCTCCACATCCAACTGATGCACCAATTGGCCCCACTCGTCGCTTTGGTATATAGTGACGCTCTGGTCAGGCGTGCCGGCGGCCTGAACCTCGGCCATCATGTTCGCTGTGTAATCGTGCTGGTAAAGTGTGGTCACATCCAGGCTATTGGTAGTAGAGAGAATGTTGCCAAAGGTGCTGTCGGTTTCATAAAAAGGCGGCTCCCACAAGAAACGCTGGGTAGCGCCCAACGCATTCTCCACAGAGCTTGTGTTTCCCCACAAGTCATAGTCGTAGGTGGTCGTGTGCAAATTGGCGTCCACCTTGCTATACAACAACCACCAGCGGCCGGGCCACCACCACCACCACTTGCCCCACCACCAGCCGTACTCGGGGAACCAATCGCCTTCGTAAACCACATTGCCATAGCCATCCATCTCCACCCGGCTTTGCTGTCCGGTCCCATCGGTGACCAAAACGCTAGTGACCGCCCCCTGCCCCACCTGCGCCATGAGCGGCGGCTGATCGTAAGCAAGCTCGATGAAAACGTCGAAAAAGCTTTCAACCGTAAAGCGGCTCACCCGGTTCTGGCTATCATATTCGATCAACTCTGCCTGGCGCACCCCTTCAGGCTGGCGGGGATCGGTGTAACTCACCATGCGATTTTGCAAATCGTAGGCATAGTTGGCCATTGCCTCGTCAGGATAAATCACGTTAGTCAAACGGCCATCAATGTAGAGATAGTGAGCCACGCGGCCATCCATCCAGGTTTCGGCCACCTGCGCAAGACGAGCGCCAAAGGGTGGCATCTCGATATACATAAACTCTAGCCCGCGCACGCCAGTGTGATCCACGACCCTGCACAAGGTCTCCTCCACAGCTCCACACATACCATACAACAGCGTAATCTCATTGCCATCTCGGTCTCGGATAAAAGACAGACGCCCCAACCCATCAAAGATCTGGATCGTGCCGTTTTTATGGTACAACTCATAACGCAGCGGCAGCGTCGCCAAGCGCAATTGGCGGTATAGCCCTGGCGGCGAATCGTAACACATCGCCAATCCATCTGGGCATGGATGAGGCGAGCCGTAATCGTGCAGCGAGCCATCGCCCTCGCGGACGGTCAACGTCAGGCCGCCGGTTGCGCTGATGACCTGGGTCTCGTAACTGTGTGTCCAGCCTGGGCCTAAAACGCCGCCAAGGCCATCGGCGGCCTCCAGGCTGTTATAGCTGCGCGCCAGTTGCAGCGATACCCCCCGCCCCGGAATGAAAAAATCGCCGACGGTCAAAAACAGATTGCCGTTGACCAGGTTGACCGATCCGGCGAAATGATGGCCGGGGCTGTTTTCTGGGTTGTCTGTATCGCGCTGCGGTTGGCCGTAATTGTTGTTTCCCGTCCCCAGGGGAACCGTGACAGATTGCTGAAGAGATGCCGACAGCGCAGGAGCAATAACAGGCGCCGGCAAGACAAACCTGGGCGCGACGGGCGGGGCTTGCGCCTCGCCCTCTACAACAGGGATGACAATTTCGCGGTCAAGCTCCGCGCTGGACAGACCCGATTGCGCCGGGGGCGATTGTGATTGCGGAACCGGGCTTGTTGGCGGGGCAGCCACTATCTGGGCAAGCGGCTGCATCAATTGGGCGACAATGACGACAATAGCGAGGCAAGTAAAAAGTCGTCTAGTCTTCATCATACCACTCCTTTCGCGAGTTAAAGCGCCAGGCTGATCCTGACACCTTGGCCTACGGGTTGACGCATTAGCGAGCCAACCCAACACTTGGGCAAATGCGATGGACGAGATTGTGTGCTTGACCCAATCAATGGTAACTACTCAGCATCCTGAGCGGAGCGCCGCGCTCCTTCGACTGCGTTTCACTTCGCTCAGGATGCGCGGCGCGTAGTCGAAGGGTGCCGGCTGAGTAGTTACAATCAATGTATCTTTTCAATATTTTGGGGACAGCAGGCCGGGCTCCTACACCCGGCCATAGGCGGCGTGGGAGCCGCCCCCGCTTTTTGAAAAGATACCATCCATTTTAATGCCAAGACCTGGTCTATGCCTGTGCTTTAGCTGGATTGAAGCTGACAAAGACCTGAGAACCAAAGTAGGGCAATAGGCTGCCTACGAATCGTACACTTTCCAATATGGCTGCTCGTCTGCCCAGGCGGCCCGCACTGAATCTGGTGGGCGAACGACCACGGCCTCTGCCTCGGCCGTCACCGTGCCGTCAGCTAACCTGATCTCGCCATGCACCTTGGCTCTAGCTTTCCCCAACTGCACAAGGGTGCCTACTATCAGCAGCGGTGTGTGGGTAGGCGTCGGCTTGCGATAGCGTATCTCTAGCTTGAGCGTCACCATCAAGTTTTCTGGCCCGCTTTCCAATAATATTGCCCGGCCGGAAATTTCATCGAGCAAGGCAGCCACAATGCCCCCATGCACAACGCCCGGATATCCCTGGTATTCTTCGCCGATGACGAGCTCGCAACTCACCTGGCGATGGTCAAGGTCATTGTAAATATCCGCTTTTAACCCAACTGGATTTTGCCGTCCGCAAATAAAGCACATGCGCGATCCCGGTTGTTTTTCCATTGTTTTCTCCCAGTGTAATATATTGAACCTATTGTACGAGCACACGTCAGTTTGTCAACCAATCGGTGTGAATGGTATAATAGTGCCGTATCGTTCCTGCGGCGCTCCCCGGTAGGCCAGAGCGTACCGCACCTGGGAACTTGTTGATACCCCCGCGGCTGCGCCGCGGGGGTATCGTCGGCCAAAAGGTCATTCTGGCTGCGCATCTGCTTGCTTGCAGGCAGACCGCTACAACCCAGCAGCCTTGCGGTTGAGAGGATACCTGGCAAGACAAGCGCTCGTTCAAGCTTGCCCACCGGCAAGCCGCTGAGCGGGCGGGCGGCTCGCCATCAATCTCAACTCCGCTGCCGGCTTGTATCCCCCAGATAGACCTTTTGGCGCGCAAATTCTCGACCGTCAGGTCGTTACAACTTAGGAGGATGTATGTTTGGACGTCAGGTAATCAAAGTGTGGGAATATGAACGAGGCTTGCTTTATCAAAAAGGGCAATTCGTCAAGTTGCTAGAGCCGGGTCGCTATGTGCTCTGGCCCTGGCAACATCGCCACATCTACAAGCTAGATATTCGCCAAACCAGCCAGACCGTTGACGCGCAAGAAATTCTAACCAGTGACAAAATCGGTGTGCGCATGACACTGATCGCCCAATACAAAGTGAGCGATCCGGTGGCAGCCTTGCATACGGTAGAGAGCTATACCAGCCAACTTTATCAGGACTTGCAACTCACGCTGCGCGAAGCCGTCACCGGGCGCGCGTTGGAACAAGTGCTCCAAGACCGTGACACACTCTCGGCCCACTTGCTGCAAGAGGTGGCCCCCCGCGCAGAAAAGTACGGCATAACCCTGAACCGGGTTGGCATTAAAGACATGGTGCTGCCAGCCACTGTGCGCGCCGTGTTCTTGCAAGAGGTCGAGGCCGATCTAAAAGGACGCGCCGCGCTGGTGACCGCCCGCCACGAAATCGCCGCCGCGCGCACTCGCGCCAACACGGCCAAGCTCCTGCAAGAAAACCCAAACATCTTGCGCATGCAAGAACTGGAAACGCTCGCGGCGCTGGCATCCAAGGCAGGCAACGTGCTCATCATCCCCGGCTTGCAAGGCTTGCTGCCCAAAGCGGGTTCAGACAGTCAGTAGACTTTACGCTGACGCGCCTGTGCAATGACAAGGATGCATCAGCATCAACTTGGTCGAGGGTAGCAAGTTGGCATAATGACAAGGATGTGCCTATGGCTAACGTTGAATTTAAAATTGGAGAGTTGATTGAAAGCCGCTACCGTGTCTTGTCGATAGTTGGATCGGGGTGGATGGGCACCGTTTACCGCGTGTCCGATAAAGCTAGAGACGGCCAAATCGTTGCGCTCAAGACCGTCAACTTGGATCGCCCCGCAGCAGAAATATCAGAGAGCATAGAACACTTTCAACGCGAGTTCAAGATCTTGACCCAATTGCAGCATCCTAACCTGGTTGCGGTTCACAACTATGGCGTCACCGCTCAAGGCGCATTGTACTTTACAATGGAATGGATTCAGGGCCAGGAATTCAAACCTACCCGCCCGCCCTTGAAACCCGCCGGAACCATCCCGTTAATTGTGCAGGCTTGCCGCGCTCTGGCCTATCTTCATAGCAGGGGCGTCATTCATGGCAATCTGAAACCCTCGCATGTATTGATTACGGGCGAGGCCGACCCCCAGGTCAAGATTGTGGATTTTGGCGTGGCGCTAGAAGCCCGCTCGCCCCAAGCGCAATCTCAATTTTACACGCCGCACTATTCGGCCCCAGAAGTAAAGGGATACAATCCCCTGGATCATCGGGCGGATTTATACAGCCTGGGAGCAATGTGGTACCAGTTGCTCACAGGCGAGCTGCCCCAGTTTATGCAAGGCCCCGGCAGAGAAAGGTTGATTGCGCTCACGTTGGCAGAGGCGCTAGAGGGCCAGCAACAACTTTCGCCCCAAATCGCCCCAGTCATCGCCAAAATGCTATCCACCGCGCCCGGCGATCGCTATGCCAGCGCCAATGAAATCATTGAAGCGGTGAATAAAGCCATCGGCAGCAACTATGCGCTGGAAACAAGAGAAACCGCCCGCAGCTATGCCCTGCGAGCCAGCTTTGTCAACCGCCAGGCCGAGCTTGAACTGCTCCAAACACTGTGGGAGCAGGCCCGCTCTACCGGGGGCAAGCTGACACTGATTGGCGGAGAGACGGGCGTGGGCAAAACGCGCCTGTTGGAAGAATTGGAGACACAAGTCGAATTGACCGGAGCGCGCGCAGTGTGGGGACAATGTGTAGAGAGCGGCGGCAGCGCCTATCACCCCTGGCGCGAGGTGCTGCGCGTGCTAACCCATTACATCGAGAGCGCAGATAAACAGTTCATGCGAGAGATGGGGCCGGTGCTGTCAACAGTGCAGCCCGAGTTGTGGAAACAAGACTATATGGCCGGACTAGAGCCGCCGGACGAATTGGATTCCACCGCCGCCCAACAACGCCTGAACAATGCCATCGTCCAGGTGCTGCAAACAGCCGCCCACTTGCGGCCAACGATGATCGTGATTGAAGATGCGCAATGGGCCGACGAGGCCACCCTGGCATTGCTCAGCTTTCTGGAGCGCATTCCCGGTCAGGCCGGCTTGCTGGTATGTGCCACCTACCGCACCGATGAGATTGGCCCAGAACACCTGCTGGCCACCCTGAGCGGAGAACGATTGCAGCGCATCGAGTTAGGACGCTTGCAGCCAGAGGTCACCACAGACCTGGCCTGCTCGATGCTGGGGCTAAAAGAACTCCCCTCGCTGTTGACAGAACAGTTGCAGCAAACAACCAGAGGCAACGCCTTGTTTGTGCAAGAATTGATCCGCTCGTTGGCCGAAGATGGTCTGGTGTTGAAACGGACAGCCGACGGTTGGCAGGTGAACCACGACGCCCTTCAGGCCGCCCAGTTGCCCGAAAGCATCCGCCAAGTGGTGCGGCAGCGCCTGGCGCAATTGTCAACCCAAGCCAGCCAGGTTTTGGGATGGGCGGCTGTGATGGGAGCGATTTTCTGGGAAGATGGCGCGGCCCAGGTAGGGCAATCAGCCCACTCGTCGGTGCGGGCAGCCTTGCGCGAGGCGGCCGAGCAAGAATTAATAGTGGAACGAGACGAGTCCACCATTGCAGGAGATCGAGAATACCTATTCAGCACTCTAACCATTCAAGAACTGAGCTATGAGGATATTCCGCCAGAAGAACGGCCGGCCTACCATAGCCGGGCAGCAGCCTGGCTGATGGCGCGCAGCGACGAACATGCCAGCGAACGCCTGGGCTTGATTGCCGACCACCTGGAAAAAGCCAAACAACCACAACAAGCCGCAACCTATCTATACCGGGCGGGAGAGCAAGCCGCCAGGCAATTTGCCAACACCGAGGCGATTGCCTACTTTAACCGCGCCCTGAACCTGATCTCGCCAAACGCGCTGTCCGAGCGATATGACCTGCTGCTGGCCAGAGAAAGAGTGTACGACCTGCAAGGGGCGCGTAAAGCCCAACGCCAAGACCTGGAAACACTGAACGAGTTGGCGCGGAAACTGGGCGATAGCCAACGGCAAGCCCAGGCCACTTTGCGCCAATCTTACCATGCCTGGACCATCAGCAACTATCCCCTCTCCATCGTGACGGCGCAAGAGGCCATCCGCCTGGCCCGCCTGGCCCAAGACACCACCATCGAGGCCGCCAGCTATCTACAATGGGGGCAAGCCTTGTGGCGCTTGGGCGACCTGGCCGCATGCCGGGCCCAGCTAGAGCAAGCCCTAACCCTGGCTCGCGCCGCCAAGGCTCGCCAGTGGGAAGCAGACAGCCTGCGCATTTTGGGCAATGTCTATTATTACCTGGGCGATTATGCCCAGGCCGCTGTTTACTGGGAGCAGGCATTGCCCATCAGCCGCCAGATTGGCGACCGGCCAGGCGAGGCCAGCGCGCTCAGCAACCTGGGCGAAGCCGCTCGCTCGCAGGGCAGCTATGCCCAGGCCAGGGATTATTACGAACAGCGCCTGCGCATCTGCCAAGAGACAGGCGAACGCTACGGCGAAAGCATCGCGCTGATCAACCTGAGCCTTGTTTCGCACAACCTGGGCAATAACCAGCCCGCTCTAGAATACAGCCAGCAAGCCTTGCAGCTCACACAAAAAATCGGCATCCGCACACACCAGGCGTATGCCCTCACCAATATGGGCCACGCGCTGGAAGGACTGGCCCGCTGGGCAGAAGCCGCCGACGCCTACCAACACGCCGCTGCCACCCGGCTAGAGCTAGGCGAACATCACCTGGCAATGGAATCTACCGCCGGCCTGGCCCGGGTCTTGCTAGCTCAAGGAGACACCGCCCAGGCTATGGACCGGGTCAACGAGATTTTGCATCACCTGGAAAGCGAGACGCTAGACGGCACAGACGAGCCTCTCAGAATCTATCTTTGCTGCTATCGCGTTTTGCGCGCCAACCACGACCCCCACGCCCAATCTATCTTGCAAACCGCCCATCACCTGCTGCAACAAAGAGCCGCCAAAATAAGCGATGAGGCGCTGCGGCGCTCGTTTTTAGAGAACGTAAACGAGCATCGAGAAATTATGCTCGAATTTGCAAATAGAGAGACGGGCAAACTGTGAGGAGCATACTCCAACTCCCCCGGCTCATACGCGCGCTCTTTGAATCACCTTCCAATTTCCCGTCGGAAGGCGAATACAAACTGGCCCGCATTTTGCAACTGCCGGTGCAAGAACTGCCCACCCTTCGCCTGGGCCGGCGCTACCACTACCGGCCCTTTTCAGTTGCCAAGCGCGACGGCCGCGAACGGCGCATCTTGGCCCCTTCACCCGCGCTCAAAGAACTCCAGCGGCGCTTGCTGCACAACTACCTGGCCAGCCTGCCCATCCACCCTGCCGCTATGGCCTTTACCGCCAACGCCTCCATCGTTTCCAATGCGCAACGCCACGCCGGGCAAGCCGTCATTGCCACGCTAGACCTGGCTGACTTTTTCGAATCAACCTCGGCAGACCGGGTGCGAGCATTCTTTTTAAAGCAAGGCTGGCATGGCCCGTCACTGGGCATCCTCATGCGACTGTGCGTCTACAAACACGGCTTGCCCCAGGGTGCGCCCACCAGCCCAGCCCTAAGCAACCTGGTTAACCTGGATTTGGACAAGGCACTGAACGCGTTGGCGAATCGCTCAGGCGCAGTCTATACCCGCTATGGCGACGACCTCACCTTCTCGTGGCGCAACAACGACATCCCCGCCTATTTTGAAGCCGCCGTGCGCCGAGAACTGTTGAGCGCAGGCTATCAGGTCCAGCCGCGCAAAGACTGGCAGGTATACACTGCAGATCAAGAGCCACAAATCACCGGGCTGGTGCTGGGGCGCGATGGCCGCGTGCGCGTTCCTGCCCGCGTTCGATGGCAAGTGCTGCGGCTTTGCTGGCTGGCGTGGTGGAAGCGAGATGATGCAGCCATACACGCCCAACTGCAAGGGTATAAGGGTTTTCTAAAAACACCTGGGTTAGAATAGTTCGCGTTTCAAAACCCGTAGGCAGGCATCCCCATGCCTGCCGCTTGGTGCTTTTTGTGTCCTTCTAGGAGCAACGATGAACAAACGCTGGAGCGCCCTGGGAATAATCTTGGGTGTCATGTCTGGCCTGATTGGCGCGGCGTACTATTGGCTGGTTCGCAGGCCACTTCCCCAAGCGCAGGGAGTGATGCGCGTGCCTAGCTTGCAAGCGCCGGTCGAAATTATGCGCGACCGTTGGGGCATCCCTCACATCTACGCCCATAATTTGCGCGACCTGATGTTTGCCCAGGGCTTTGTCCACGCTCAAGACCGGCTGTGGCAAATGGACTGGCAAAGGCGACTGGTGGCAGGTCGCCTCTCGGAAATAGTAGGCGCGGCCACCGTGCCGCTTGACCGTTGGATCCGCGCGTTAGGGATGCGGCGAGTGGCCGAACAAGAAGTGGCCTTGATTGATGGTGAAATTCTGGCCAACCTGCATGCCTACACCGCCGGCGTCAATAGGCGCATTGCCCTTGGCCGTCTGCCCATCGAGTTCACGCTGTTGCGCTACGAGCCGGAACCCTGGACCGTGGCCGATACCCTTTCTTGGGTCAAGATGATGTCTTGGGGGCTTTCGGTCAACTGGGAAGCCGAGCTGCTCCGCGCACAACTGATCGCCCACCTGGGGCCAGACCAGGCCGCCGAGCTAGAGCCAGATTATCCTGCCAATAGGCCCTATGCTGTGCCGCCCGGCGTGGATTATTCGGCCTTGGGCCAGGCGGCGCTTGAGCGCGCCCAGGCCAGCCGCCCCTTTACCGGCCCACCCGCCCGCGATGGACTGGGCAGCAACAACTGGGTGCTGGCCGGTTGGCGCACTGCCAGCGGCAAACCGCTGCTGGCGAACGACATGCACCTCTCCATCAACACGCCTTCCATCTGGTACGAAAACCATCTCTGCTCAACCAACCCCCGCCTTGCCGAACAACTGAATGTCACCGGTATCACCCTTCCCGGCATACCCGGTGTTATCTCTGGACACAACGAGCACGTAGCGTGGGGGTTTACCAACGGCTTTGCCGACGTGCAAGATCTATACATCGAACACCTGCGCCACACCGATGAGGGGCGCGTGCAATACGAATTCAAAGGCGAATGGCTAGACGCCCAGGTTACCCGCCAAGAAATTGGTGTGCGCGGCAGCCCGCCGGTCTTTGAAGATGTCGTCGTCACCCACCACGGCCCGATTATCAATGCCATGCTGCAAAACGCGCCCGCCCAGCAGCCTTTGGCCTTGCGATGGACATCGCTAGAGCCAGACACAATGATTTGCGCCCTTTACGCCATGAACCGCGCCCGCGACTGCATTGAATTTCGCCAGGCGCTGCGCCACTGGATGGCCCCCATCCAAAATACGGTCTATGCCGATACCCAAGGCAACATTGGCTACAGCTTTCCCGGCAAGCTTCCCATCCGCGCCAAGGGTCAAGGCCGCGTGCCAGTGCCCGGCTGGACCGGCGAGTATGAATGGACGGGCTATGTGCCATTTGAAGAACTGCCGCACCTGTACAACCCGCCCCAGGGCTATATTGCCACAGCCAACAACCGCGTCACCGATGACAACTATCCCTACTTCATCGGCCACGACCACTGCACCAGCGACCGCGCCCAGCGCATCATCGAACTGATCGAGGCGCGCCCCAAAATAGACCTGGCCTACATTCAACGGATGCAGTTCGACCTGGTCTTGCCCGCCGCCCGGATAGTGGCCGGCTACCTGAGGCAATTAAAAACCGACGATCCAGAACTGGCCGCAGTCGTCAAATTGATGCAAGACTGGAACGGCGAACTGGCCGCCGACAACCCCGCCGCGGCCGTGTACGAGCTTTTCGTGCAGCGCAGCATTCACCTGATGCTTGCAGACAAGCTGGGCCAACTCACCGCGCGTTATATGGGCCAAGGCCCCACCCCCGTGCTGCACGAGGGGAGTATTTTTGGCGAAAGGGCGGTAGAATGGCTGCTACAAATTCTGGCAGAACCCAACTCGCACTGGTTCGATCTCGGGCACGGCGAAACCCGCGATGACATCTTGCGCCTGGCGCTGCGCGAAACGCTTGATATCCTCCAAGCCAGGCTTGGCCCCAAACCCAGCGATTGGGCCTGGGGCAAACTGCACACGCTGAGCTACATCCATCCATTGGGTAACGTCAAACCGCTAGACAAGCTCTTTAACCGCGGCCCCTACCCCGTGGGCGGAGATGCCAATACCGTGTGCGCCGCCGGCTTTGGCCACCGCGACCTGAGCGGCTCAGAAAACGTCGGGGCCAAAGGGCTGGTTGGCGCGCCTTTTCGTTTCATTGCCGACCTGGGCGACCTGCGCAACTCGTGGGGGCTGCTCGCGCCCGGCCAATCGGGCCAGCCTGGCAGCAAGCATTATGATGACCAGGCCCAAGCGTGGTTTGAGGGCCACTATCACCCAATGCTTTTCGCCCGCGACGATATAGAGCGCGCCGCCAAGGCCGTGCTCTGGCTCAAACCTCAGCAAAACAAATTCTAGGTTTCAATATGGACAGTCATAAACATAGCTACAAACTCACCATCCCCGCCCGCATCAACATTTTGGGCAACCCCTCCGACGGCGTTGAGGGCGATTTTGCCACCATCTCGGCCGCAGTAGATGTATATGCCTATGCCACAATAGAGCCGGCCAGCCAATTGGTGCTCGAACAAGTCCAAGACGGCCAGCAAACCAGGCAACGCCTTGCCTTCGATTTAGATGCCATCCCCCTGCCCTACACCGGCCAGCTAGACCTGGTCAAAGGCGCACTCAATCGCCTCTACCGCTTTAGCCCCGAGTTTCGCCAGAAATTTCATCAGGGCATGCACCTTGCCACCTGGACAAATGTGCCTCGCCAGAGCGGCCTGGGCGGCTCGTCGCTTTTCGTGCTGCTGGCGCTGGCCGGCCTACGCGCTTTTTACGACCTGGATCAGCGCGCGCACAACGATTATGTGTTGGCCGAGCTAGCCCAGCGAGTAGAGGCCCAAGAACTGGGCATCACGTGCGGTTATGCCGACCGCTACGTTCCCCTCTTTGGAGGCATTGCCTACCTGGATTATCATGGCAAGCTTTACCAGCAAGAACTAGACCAAGAGCCTTTCGTCGCCTACGAGCGGCTTGATCCCTGGGTTCAGGCATTGCCCCTGGTCGCCATCTCTACCGGCGTCACGCGAGATTCCGGCGATGTGCACAGCCAAATGAGGCCGCGCTACCTTCAAGAGCATGACGACTGGCTACAAACAGGTGGCCCCCCGCCGCCGATGGTTCGCTTTATGCGCGGCGCATGGCAAACAGCCTGGCGCGGCAAGACGGCGCTGTTGCAAAACGACCTGCCTACATTTGGAAAATTGATGAACGAAAACCACCGCCTGGTCAACGAGATGATGACCTACTGTGGCTTTGCCCAGGGCGCCGGCTGGGCCAACAACCTGATGATAGAGACCGCGCTGCAACACGGCGCATTGGGCGCCAAGCTCACTGGTGCTGGGGGCGGCGGTTCGGTCTTTGCGCTGGTCAACCCCGGCGATCAAGAACGCCTCGTGGCCGCCTGGCAAAGTGCCGCCCAACAAGCCGGACTAACCCAAGCCGAGGTCTACTGCCCCAAGCTTGTGCATCACGGGCTGACATTTGTGTAATAGATTCCATTGGAAAACAGCAGGATGGGCATCCCTATGCCCATCCGTTTATTTTCGATAATAGCCGATGAGGGAAATTTTAAATGTCACATCATACCAATCTGCTCGATCGCATCAACGAAAGCGACGTGGTCAACATCTGCCGCGCGCTCGTGCGCTACAAAACCATCAACCCTCCAGGTGATGAGCTTGTCGCCGCCCAATACGTGGCAGGCCTTTTAGGCCAGGCCGGTTTTGAAACTGCCCTAGTGCCCATCGCCGAAACGCGCGCCAGCATCGTTGCGCGGCTGCGGGGCGCAGGCGCCGCGCCCGCCCTGGTGCTGAACGGCCACCTGGATGTAGTGCCGCCAGGGGCCGATCCGTGGATGCGCGACCCATTCGCCGCCGATGTGGCCGAGGGCAAAATTTGGGGGCGCGGCACGGCTGATATGAAAGGCGGCCTGGCGTCTCTCCTCACCGCCGCCAGGCTCATTGCCGAAGCAAATCTGCCTTTGCAAGGCGACCTGATCGTTGTAGCCACTGCCGATGAAGAAGCCGGCATGTCGGGCGCCGAGGCCGTCATCCAACAGACCGATCTCGGCCCCCTCCAGGCCATTATCATCGCCGAGCCGACCAACAACCAGGTTGGCCTGGCCGAGCGCGGCGTGCTGTGGTTGCAATTGGAGACCTTTGGCAAAACGGCCCACGGCTCTACCCCCCACCTGGGCCAAAACGCCATCCTGATGATGATGGCGCTGCTAGCCGAGTTTGAAAAGCTCTCCATCCCTTACATCCCCCACCCCATCCTGGGCAATTTCACGCACAGCATCAATGCCATCACAGGCGGCGTCAAGGCCAACGTCGTGCCCGATCACTGCCTGGCAACAATTGATATGCGCACCTTGCCCAGCCAAGACCATCGCGCCATCATCCGCCAAGTGACACAACTGGTCGCTGACCTTGAAAAGCGCATCACACCTTTCCGTGGCGCTGTGAAACTGGTCAAAGAGCATCCTGCCGTCGAGACATCCTCCGATGCCCCAGCCGTCTGCCGCTTCGAGCAGGCCTATGCGCAGGCCACCGGGCAACCGCCCATTCATGCCACCGTGCGCTTTGCCACCGAAGCGGCTGTTTTTGTGCCGGCGTTGCGCGTGCCAGCCATCATCTGCGGCCCCGGCGACCCCGCCATGGCGCACCGGCCCAACGAGTTTGTAGAAATCCGCCAACTGGTCGAGGCCGCCAAAATTTTTACTTTGGCTGCTGTCAATATGCTGGCCTGATGCCCCCAGAAATAAAGTCGGCAAAACGATTACTCATTTGCATTGTTCTGCTCTTCGGCCTATGGTTCTTGCTGCACACGGTGCTCATCATCTGGGATGGGCTGCACGATGAAATCGCGCCGGCCGATGTGGCCGTGGTCTTGGGCAACCAGGTGGAAGCAGATGGCAGCCCCTCGCCGCGCTTGCAAGCGCGTCTGGATAAAACGCTCGATATCTACCAACAAGGCCTGGCCAAGAAAATCATTGTCAGCGGGGGGCGAGATGCTAACGGCTATGAGGAAGCCGAGGTAATGCAGGCTTACCTGGTGACCAAGGGGATTCCCGCCACAGACATCCTCCTCGACCCAAACGGATACGACACCTACCGCACCGCCCAAAGCGCGCGGCGATTGATGCTAGAAAACAAGTGGAACTCGGCTATCATCGTTTCGCACTATTATCACATTTCGCGGGCCAGGCTGGCATTTTCTAAATTCGGCCTCCAAGCCATCTATGCGGTTCATGCCCAAGCGCCGCTTGAACTGCGCGAACCCCATTCCATTGCCCGCGAGTTTATTGGTTATTACTATTATCTGTTGCGAGATTATTCCATCCATTAGATAACAGCTCACCCTCCCGCAGGTTTAGATACTTTTGGATACACAGACGCAACTTGACCAAGATTGCCAGAGCCAAATTTGCAACCTGCGGGAGGGTACACCGAGCCACTCTGTGAGGTGACACCATGAGCGCAGTAGAAAAATTCTACGATCAAAACACCCAACGCGAATGGGAGCGAGCCGAGCGTCACCGCACCGAGTTCGCCGTCACACTCTGCGCGTTCGGCCACTACTTGCCCCCTCCGCCGGCAACCATTTACGACATCGGCGGGGGACCCGGCCGCTACTCGATTGCGCTGGCGCAGCAAGGCTACACCGTCACACTCGTAGATCTTTCTCAAGGCTGCCTGGATTTTGCCCGCCACAAAGCGCAAAAAGCCAGGATAGAGTTGGCCAACCTTGTCCACGCCAGCGCCACAGATTTGCAACCATTGGGGAACGCGCAGTGCGACGCAGCGCTTCTGATGGGCCCCCTGTACCACTTGCTCAAGGCGGAGGAGCGCCATCAGGCCATAAGCGAGACGGCCAGAGTGCTCCGGCCCGGCGGACTGATTTTTGCGGCCTTTATCACACGCTATGCCGTGATCCGCTGGGCCGCCAAAAATGACCCGCTCTGGCTCGTTCAGCACCGCCAAGAGATAGAACAAATGCTTGCCACAGGCGTACACATCGCCGCGCCAGAGGATGTCGGCTTTACCGACGCCTACTTTGCCTATGCATCTGAAATCGCGCCGCTGCTAGAGCAAGCCGGCTTTGAGACCCTGGCCCTGGTTGGCTGCGAGGGAGTCGTCAGCCAGATTGAAGAGCAGATCAACACGCTCGAAGGTAAAGCCTGGCAAGTTTGGGTCGAGCTGAATTACGAGCTTGGCCAAGACCCGGCCGCCCACGGCGCGGTGGAACACTTGCTTTATGTGGGAAAAAAACGCTAGTGGTCTGCTTGCCAGCCCGCCAGTTAGCGGGTACAATGGTCACGTAGAAAGGAGGCTTGCATGTCATCTGAACAAGGGCTACAAAGCACATTGGCTGACCTGCCGCCCCGCGAGCGCGTCCTCGCTTTCTTCACGCAGGCCGACGAGCCATCAGTCTACCGCATTCCGCCCCGCTTCCTAGCCGCCCAACTGGGTCTGGACGAGCGCGCCACCCTGGCCCTGCTGGCCGAGGCAATGTTTAATGGCGTGGTTGAACTCAACTGGCAAGTCCAGTGCCCAATGTGCATGGGCCGCGCCGATTATTCGTTGAGCCATGCGCATCATTCTGAAACATGCCCCATGTGCGGCCCGTTTGATGTAAAACTCGACCACAACATGCTGGTGACCTTTAGCGCCCACCCTTCGCTGCGCCAGCTCTCGCCGGCCGCCGACAATCCAGAATTCCAAGGGCTAATTCTTGCCCAGCACGGGCCTACCAGCGGCCACGAGCTGCTTACAGTGCAAGCCTTTCGCGATTGGGCCCAGGGTGAACCGCTGCCCTCCAGCGAAAGCCTCCAGGTCACCCGCGCCACAGTGCTATTCACCGACCTGGGCGGCAGCACCGCTCTGTATGCCCACAAAGGCGACCCGCGCGCTTTTGGCCTGGTGCGTGAACACTATGCGGTCCTCTTTGACTCGGTCAACGCAAGCGGCGGAGCCGTCGTCAAGACCATTGGCGACAGTGTGATGGGCGTCTTTACCACAGCCACGCGCGGCCTGCGCGCGGCCATCCAGTCTCAGCTTGCCATCGCCGATTTCAACCAGAGCAAGTCACTGCCTGCCGATGAAATGCTGCGGCTCAAAGTGGGCTTGCACGCAGGCGCCTGCATCAGCGTCACATTGAACGAGCGGCTAGATTATTTTGGTTCCACAGTCAACATCGCCGCTCGCATCAAAGACCAGGCGCGCGCCGGAGAAATTATTTTCACCACAGCTTTGGTGGGCGAAGCAGGGGTCAGCGAGTTGCTCCAAGACAAACCTTACGAATGCGCCCGCGCTCAACTCAAAGGGCTTGACGCTCCCACAGAAATATGCCGGCTAAGGGTCGGCAATCTTGCAGATAGTCTCTTGGACAATGGCCTCTAAAAATGCGGAACAAGCAGAAAGGCAAACCGAGTGATGAACACCCAAACCGTGCATGCTGACCCCCTCAGCATGGCCTACATTCGCCTGGCGCTCCACATCGAACAGCATGTGCCAGGCTTTATTGACGCCTACTTTGGCCCACCAGAATGGAAGGCCCAGGTGGAGGCCGAAGGTAGAGCCGCCCCGGCCGAATTGCGCCGCCAAGCCGAGGCGCTGCTGCAAGAAATGAACGCCATAGCCAAACTCGATGCGCTGCGCCGCGAATGGCTGACCAAGCAAATTCACGCCATGATCGCCACGCTGCGCCGCCTGCAAGGCGAAACGCTGACCTTTGAAGACGAGCTGCGCCTGATGTACGATATTCAACCGGCCTGGGCGGCAGAATATGAATTCGAAGAAGCCCTGCGCATCATCAGCGATTTGCTGCCTGGCTCTCAGCCGCTTGTCGAGCGATTGGAAGCATGGGACAAGCAATTTGAACTGCCCCCTGAAAAAATCCTGCCACTGGCAGCCCGCTGCCGCGACGAAGCGCAGCGCCGCACCAAGCATCTGTATCGCTTGCCCGAAGGCGAAGAAACTAGCCTGCAAATCGTCCAAAACCAGCCCTGGTCGGCCTACAACTGGTATCTGGGCAATTATCGCTCGCGGATAGACATCAATACCGACCTGCCCGTGCGCGCCAACACCATGCTGCAGCTCATGACTCACGAATGTTACCCCGGCCACCACACCGAACACGCCATCAAAGAACAACGCCTGTACCATCAACAGGGATATGCCGAAGCCTGCGTGCAACTGATCAACGCGCCCGAGTGCGTCATCAGCGAAGGCATTGCCGACCTGGCCTGGGAAATGATCTTTACCGAACAAGAGCTCAAGACATGGCTGCGCGATGAACTCTATCCTTTGGCTGGCATTGACCCCACCCTGGTCACCCGCGACCGGGCCATCGGCCACGCGCGCCGCAAGCTGCGCACCGTGAGCGGCAACGCGGCCTTTATGCTGCACCGCGACGGGGCCAATGAAGAAAGCGTGGTTAATTACATTCGACGCTACAGAGCCAGCACCGAAAAACAGGCCCGCCAAACGTTCAAGGTCATTTCCTCCCCCCTGTTCCGCAGCTACATTTTCAACTACTATTACGGGCGTGAACTGTTGGGCCACTATGTCGAGGCGGGCGATCGCGTTGTGCGCTTTCAAACGCTGCTCGAACAACCCCTCACCCCTTCGCGCGTCGAGCAATGGATTGGCCAATAGCGTGTCTAGTCATTGTCCGCCTGCTGTCAGAATTTTTTCAGACCAGCTAGAGTATAATGAGCGCGGGAGGTAAATATGACCGCAAATGCGACTGAAGAACGTATCATTTACCATATTGTGCCGGCTGATGATTATGACAAAATGCCGCCTGACCAACCTTATACACCACTGCGTTTTGCCGAGGAAGGCTTTATCCACTGCGCCAAAGGTGAAGAGCGCGTGCTATTGGTCGCCAACACCGTCTACCGCAAAGTGCCAGGCAAATTCCTGCTGTTAGTGATTGGCGAGCGCCTGGTCGAGCCAGAAATCCGCTACGAGATTGTGGGCGAAATTCTATTTCCACACATCTACGGCCCGCTCAACCGCAATGCCATCATTCGTGTGCAAGAGATGGCCCGAGCAAAAGATGGAACATTTCTCACCATTGCCGAGCCGCCTTCACCCATCGAGGCGCTTGGTGTGCATCCCGCCGCGGTGGCGGCTGAAGCCGGCATCGAAGATGTGCTGCTAGAAATGCGCCGCCTGCGTCGAGTGGCCGACAAGCGAATTGCAGCAATGGAACAGGAAATTGAATCTTTCCGGCAAGGCAAGCCGACACCCGTGACAACCCAAGCCCCAGCGCCGGCCACCGCCCCAGCCTCTGCCAGCAAGCCATCCGTAGACCCCATGAGCAAGCTCGAACAGCAAATTATTGACTTGCGATCTATTCTGGTGGATCGAATAGATAAACTGGAAGCACGCGTTGCAACATTGGAAAAGAAACTTGCTCCCCGCGCCAAAGCGGCTGTGAGCAAAGCCAAAGCCAAAACCACGCGCAAAAAGGCAAGTAAATAACGCACAACCTGCTTGCAGTTCAGCCCAACCATTTGTCCGCGAACGAATGCAAAAAGACCCATCACTGCGCTCGTTCGCGGATTAAGGTTTAACTCAATGCGTCAGTACACTTGGCTGGTTGGGTTAATATTGGTCATCTTGTTGGCTGCGTTGGCTGCCCAGCCTTTCCTGAGCCGCCCGGGGCTGCCGCGCGACACCGACGCCGAACTGCACGTCTTTCGCGCCGCCGAACTGGGTTATGCCTTGCAAGGCGGGGCAGGCTATGTGCGGTGGGCACCCAACTTTTGGTACGGCTACGGCTATCCTATCTTTAACTACTATGCTCCACTCTGCTATTATCTGGCCAACGCTTTTGCGCTGCTACCCAACCTAGATATTGTAAGCGGCACCAAAGCTGTTTTTATCTTGGGATTGTTACTGGGCGCGCTGGGCACCTTTTCGCTTGGGCGCAAATTGTTTGGGCTGCGCGCCGCCTTGGTTGCCGCCGCGGCATTTACCTTTTCACCTTACATCCTCTTTGTCAATCCACACATGCGCGGAGACCTGCCCGAATTTTTTGCCTTGTCACTCTTGCCCTGGCTGATTAGATTTCAAATTCAAAATTCAAAATTCAAAGTTGCAAACTTTGTGCTTTCAGCCTTTCTGTGGACAGCCCTCATCCTCACCCACAACCTCATGGCGCTCATTCTCAGCGCCATCTTGGCAGTCTGGCTGCTGTGGCAACTGAATTTCAAACCGCGCGTTTCAAATTTGGGCCTGGTGCTCCTCGTTGCCGGCCTTTCAGCCTTTTTCTGGCTGCCCTTTGTGGCAGAACGCAGCGCCGTTCATCTAACAGTTATAGGCGAAGGGCACTTTGACTTTCACAACCACTTTGTCGCCTGGCGCACCTTGTTTGGCCCCAGCCAGCCGCTTGACATGGGCGCCACCTCACCTAAATTTCAATACAACTTGGGTTTGGCTCAATGGCTCTTGGCCCTGCCAGCCCTTCCGCTTGCTTTCCTCTATCGCCACAAGCCCCAAGGCAAGGTTTTGGCTTTTTTTGTCTTGTGCTCACTGGTGCTGATTTTACTGATGCTCTCTCCATCGGCCTTTATCTGGGAAGCTGTGCCGCTCATGTCTTACATCCAATTCCCATGGCGGCTGCTTGGCCCGGCGGCGCTCACGCTTGCCATGTGCATGGGGGGCGCAATTTGGGGAATAGAAGAGACGACGAAACAAGAGAGCAAGGAAACCAGCGTTCTCGCATCCCGCATCCTGCATCTTGCCTCTTGCATCCTTCGTCCTTCATCCCTCATTCTTCATCCCTCATTTTTTATCCTTCTTATCCTGGGATTGGCTTTGCCTGCAATGTACCCCCCCATGTGGTCGCCAGATTTTGGCCCCACCACACCATTAGGTATGCTGCAAGTAGAACTGGCCGGGCACTATCTGGGCACCACCTCCACGGGCGACTTTGTGCCAGCTACCGTCAAGGCTCACCCCCCCGCCAACAGCGACCTGGTCGCCTCTTATCAGCAGGGCAATATTGATAAATTCGACCGCGCTACCCTTCCAAGTGGAGCGACTGCCAAGGTAATCGAACACGGTCCAACCCATGACCGCTTCCAAGTGTACAGCCCTCAGTCTTTTGCTGCGCGAGTACTGACATTTTATTTTCCAGGCTGGCAAGTGAAAATAGACGGCCAGCCAGTGTCTATTCGCCCCAGCGATCCGCATGGCTTGATCGAGTTTGACATTGCCCCCGGCGCTCACGATATCGTGGTGTCATTTGGCAGCACCCCCGCCCGCACCATCGGCACATTTATTTCTTTGCTTGCTCTGGTTTTTGTTGGCTTGTGGATCGCAATTTCAAAATTCAAAATTGGCGCAGCCAAGATAGAGCCGCAGGGTCAAGCTTGCGCGCTCAAATTTAAAAGCCTGAAACTTGGGCCTGAAATTGTCGTTGTGCTTGCTTTCATCCTCTTTAAATTCGCCATTGCCGACCCATGCGACACGTGCTTTCGTTATACCTCGCCGCCTGGCCAAGTGCTTGGCGCTCAACATACCCTCAGCGCACCGGTTGATTTTGGGCACCACATCGAACTGTTGGGTTATGGCCTGCCCTCTACCCAGGTGCAATCAGGCGGCAAGCTGGCGCTGACACTCTACTGGAAAGCCGCCACACCTGTGCCCAAGAATTACCAGGTTTTCGCGCACCTGGTGCGCCCCATCACCACACTGTGGGGGCAATCAGACAAGCTCAATCCAGGTGACTTTCCCACCAGCCGTTGGCCGTTGGACAAGTTCGTGTGGGATGACCATACGCTGACTATCTTGCCAGGCACGCCGCCGGGCGAGTATCAACTTGGTGTAGGTCTATACACATTGGCCGATGGCGCCCGCGCCCCAATCTTTGACGCCTCGGGCCAAATCGTTGCAGATAGCTTGTTGCTGCCAGTCACCATCCGTGTCTTGCCTGCCCGCACCGACCCTAGCAGCCTGGAAATGGACAAAAGGCAAAATATGGCTTACAATGGCGCAACATTATTGGGGCACACGCTAGAATCTGCCGAGGTCCGCGCGCCGGGGTTTGTGCGCATCACGCTTTTCTGGCAAGCCACCCAGAACGCGCCATCTATGCCTGCGCGTGTCCAAATTTCACTTGTTGATGCGCAAGGTCAACCAACAACCCAAATTGAATCGGAACCTGCCGGCGGCATTTACCCGCCCACACAATGGAAACGCGGCCAAATTGTGCGTGACATTTATAGTCTGTGGTTGGGCGAGCAATCTGCTGCCGGCACATTCACTGTGCGCGTAAAAGTTGATGATGGTCAAGCGATAGACCTGGCAACTGTGCAAATTTCAAAGTGAATGGACGCGGCTATTCATTTGACAAGGAAAAAGTAACATGGCAATGACAAAACGCGAACGACTTGAAGCAAGCATCCAAGGGCAAGCCCCTGACCGGCTGGCCGTGGCGCTGTGGCGGCACTTTCCTATAGACGATCAAAACCCAAATGACTTGGCCGCCTCGACGATAGCTTTTCAGCGCCAATATGATTTTGACTTTGTCAAAGTCACCCCGGCCTCTAGCTTTTGCATCAAAGATTGGGGGGCAGAAGATGTATGGCAGGGCGAGTCTGAAGGCACGCGCGCCTATACCCGCCGCCCCGTGCGAACGCCCGAAGATTGGCGAGCGATGCCCATCCTCGACCCACGCGCGGGCAAATTGGGCGACCAGTTGCGCTGCCTGGAGCTGGTTGGGAAAGAATTGGGCAACGATACGCCATTCATCCAGACCGTTTTCAACCCGCTCTCGCAAGCAAAAAACCTGGCCGGCGGCGAGCAATTATTGATTCACATGCGCCGCCATCCTCAGGCTCTAAAAGCCGGGTTAGAAACTATCACCCAAACAACTATCCGCTTTATCAAAGAAGCCAAGAAAACGGGCATCGCCGGCGTCTTTTTGGCAATCCAGCACGCCAGTTATGCCTTGATGACTGAAGTCGAATACACAGAATTCGGCAAGCTGTACGACTTGCGCTTGACCGAAGCGGCCAAAAGCCTGTGGCTGAATGTGCTTCACTTGCACGGCAATGAGGTCATGTTCGACCTGCTCACCGACTACCCGGTTCAAGTGTGGAATTGGCATGATCGCGAAACACCCCCTACCCTCCGAGACGCCCTGCCCAAAATCAAGGGAGCTGTGTGCGGCGGGCTAGAGCGCGACGCCACGATGCTATTGAGCACACCCACCACCGTGAAGGAACGAATCGCCGATGCCATCAAGCAAACAGGCGGGCATCGCTACATCATCGGCACAGGCTGCGTGACGCGCGTGACCACACCTCTAGCCAATCTGCGCGCGGCCCGCGCTGCTGCAGAAGCACGATAAAACACCTATCAGGAGGGAAAATGTTCGAGCTACCCGAATTCACCACCCTGGCTGAGCAGATCAGTGAGACCCTGCAAGGCAAAATCATACAGAGCGGGCGGCTGGGCAACAAGCCGCATAAATGGGAAACGCCATTGCGCAAGACATTCTTTTCAAAGCACAGCTTCATCCCAGGCATCCTATTGACGATCTGGACAAAAGCCAAAAGCGAAAATTGTATAAAGCAATACTCAAAACAGTGCGTGAGGCGATTAAAAAGGGAGGCCGCTATGATGAATATGACCTCTACGATCAGCCAGGTGGATATGTGCGCCTCATTTGGGCGGGGCATGTTACTTTTGCTCTAACTGCCAACAAGAAAGCAAAGCTTTCGCAGCGGTGCAAGTTTTATACTGTACCAAAATAAAATAGGGGCGTATGTCACCCCGCCCCTATTTCTCTGGAGGAGTTGCCTCGAGGATTGATGAGGCCACTGTGATTGCAGTATAGCAAAAAACGCTTTGGGACGCATCATCCACTCAGAGAATTTTAGTATTGGATACTTGTACAATTAAAGCCTATCCTATGAGCGAGTTGACCGATGGAATCGTGTTCTCTTTTTCAAGATTTGTCATTTAGCATTGAAATAGCTGCGCATGATGCCGGGCTAGAGCATTACAACCCGCACATGTACTTTGATGCTATCGCCGTCACCCAAAGCTATCACGAATGCTTTGTTCCAGAAGAATGGACCCCGCCTTTTAACGTCCATGCCGAGATAGAATTCACGTTTAGCTCTCTAGATACTGCCCGCGCGCAGCTTCCAAAACAAGCAATGAGCCAAACTCTTGGAATCGGTGACCACAGCGCAGTATCTCTATCTGATGATGCTCACTCCCCACTGATGATCAATTTGAAAACCAGCTTTATTCTGAATGTGAGCAATCTAGTGCCTCCATCATCTCAATGGGAGGTTTATCGCCACAAGGTAACCACCCACGAACAACTTGAAGCTGGTATGGAAAATCTAGAACGCAAATTGCAGCGCGCACTTGAGATTGATGACAAACACTCTCTGGCTATTGCATCCAGAACCTCGTTAGATTCAATTGGGAAAATCGTACTATGCGAATTTCTGGCGGTCTGGGAGATTGCAATAAAGGCTAATGAGGAAGAAGCAAAACGTCAGCAGGTTTTAAAAGCCATTTTGCGCAAAGTTTGCTCTGGGGTAAACGTTGTTGGTGATTTTGCGCAGGAAATAACAAAGGATTTTGCATCCAGCCTGGGCCATTTGATATGACATTTGTCATCTCTGAAGGGTGACAGTCATCACTAGGATCAAAGGTTAGAATATGGTAAGATAATTTCGGCAGGGCAACCGCCCTCCAAACAATAGAAGACGGTCTCCTCCTTTCCTTGGCTGCAGCTACCGCCTGATTTCCCCGTTCAGGCGGTAGCCTGCTTAAGGGGAACAAGCATTTCCAGCAAGCGTTTGGTCTGTAACTTGGCCTGTGGGTCGGTATTTCCAGGTCCAATACAAGCAGGACAACCCCCTTCACACCGGCAAGCCGAAACCAGTTCCATCGCCGCGCGCAGCAAATCATTGTGTAAATCAAACAACATTACAGAAAACCCTATGCCCGCCGGCACGTAATCGTACACGGTGATGGTGGGCAGTTCGGTAAAAGGCGAGCGCTGCTCGGCTACCACACCAATATCGCGTGGATCGCACATCAGGTACAGCGGCGCAAGGTTACCAATGACATAGGCCAGGCCCCCCCAGGCAGTTCGAATGCCGCGAGCCAATTCGGTGCGGTGGTGGCAGACCGGGCACAAACAGACCAGGTTGTTCAAGTCATTAGCCTGCAAATACGCATCGTTCTGGCCGCGCACATAGCCAAACTCACGGAACGGCGTGATATGGTGCACATCGTGCTGTCTTCCCGCCTTTTCAGGCGCGCCACACTGCCGGCAGCGATACCCATCACGTTGGCGGGCAGCCTGGCGTTGCACTTCCCAATTCGGCCCATAATCGTTCGGGCGCAACAGTAGACCCTGAGCTAAAAGCGCGTCTGTCAGCTCGGGTGAAACACAGAACCAGTAGGCTGTGGTGTGCATTTGCTGTTCTGGCAGTTCAATCTCGCCCCACCCCAATGTTTCGTGCGTGTAAAGCTTGACCTGGCGGTAGCCAGTGGCCGCCCACGTCATCAGCACTTGGCCGTGCGATTTAATAGTTGTGCTCAGCTCTTGGCGCGCCAATTCTTCAGTTACCTGAACATGGGTAGTTACGCTGGCATCGGTGTAATAATCTACCTGGGCCGGCTTGACCCAAGCCTGGCCGGCCTCCCAATGCAACTGGTCCACCACATAGGCTTGTCCCTCGTGCAAATAAACCGCCCCATTGTGAATCATGGTCGGCGCAGACAGTCTATCAATTTGGCCGATCGTGCGCTGCTCGTCAGAACTAACATCTAAAATGGCAATGGTATCATTGGTGCCGGTGCGCAGGCTAATGTGACTGGCCGGATAAGCTTCACTCATCCAAAAATATTTAGAACGCGCAGATTGGGGCGCACCTTGCCTGTGCAAACGGCCTTCTTCGGCCAATACGTCAAGCAAATCCTTGGTCTGCTCGAAACAGCCAAAGCTTTCATCTGCCTCAAAAGGCAACTCAAATGCGGCGCACTCGAGATGATGCGACAAGATAACCAGGTTGTCTGGCGCCACCAGGCCATGTTCAGGGCTGCGTTCAAAGAAATAGCGCGGGTGGGCAGCAATGTACTGATCAAGCGGCGAAGCAGAGGCGACCAATATCGCAGCCGACACGTCATTGCGGCGGCCAGCGCGGCCGGCTTGTTGCCATGTGCTTGCGATGGTGCCTGGATACCCGGCCAACACCGCCACACCCAACTGCCCAATATCCACACCCAATTCTAGCGCGTTGGTAGCCACCACTCCCCGCACACTGCCATCGCGCAAGCCTTTTTCAATCGCGCGGCGTTCGTCGGCCAGGTAGCCTCCACGGTAACCCCGGATGTTTTGAGCTTCTATTCCCTGGCCGCCCACAGCCTCGCGGACATATGTGAGCAGCACTTCTGTAGTCAGTCGGGAGCGGGCGAACACAATCGTCTGCACACCTGCCGCAATAAAGCGCGCTGCCATATCGCGCGCCTCTAGCGTGGCGCTACGCCGTTGCCCCGATTCTGGTTCGACCAACGGTGGATTGATGATGATGAAATGCTTTTCGCCACGGGGCGCGCCATCATCGTCAATGAGGGTCATGGAGGTTTCGGTGAGTTTTTGCGCCAGGGCCAGCGGATTGGCGATTGTGGCCGAGCAGCAAATGAACTGTGGGCTAGCCCCATAAAACCCGGCGATGCGCTTGAGGCGGCGCACCAAATTAGCCACGTGGCTGCCAAAGACACCCCGATAGGTATGCACTTCATCCAAGACAACAAAGCGCAAATTCTGAAAAAAGGCGGCCCACTGTGTATGGTGCGGCAAAATGCCCGCATGGAGCATATCTGGATTGGTGATTGTAATGCCCCCCAGGGTGCGGCTGGCACGGCGGCGATCTTTAGGAGTATCGCCATCATACGTGCGCGCCAGCCCTGCTGTGTAGCCTGGCATCGCGGCGGCCCACCCATTCAAGATCGCCAGTTGATCTTGCGCCAGGGCCTTGGTGGGAAAAATGTACAAAGCCGTAGCGTGTGGGTCATTTAGTAACACGTTGAGGACCGGCAAGTTGTAGCACAGTGTCTTGCCAGATGCTGTAAAAGTGACCACGGCGATGTGCTCGCCACGAAATGCCGCTTCAACCGCCTGAGCCTGATGGGTATACAGAGCTTGAATGTCCTGCAAGTGAAGCACATCTATCAACCGCTGATCCAGGCGGTCAGGGAAAGGCTCAAAACGTCCGGCGCGCGCTGGCAGCCGTTCCCAGGCTGCCACTTTGCGCATGAAAGCGCGTTCATTGCGTAGCGCATCTAAAATCTGTCGAATATCCACAACTCTGATACTCACCTTTTTAAAAACTCGGCCAGCAAACGATCAAATTCCTCTGGGTGTTCGTCCACCGGCTGATGGCCGACGCCGCGCATCTTGACCAGCCGGGCGCCCGGAATCCTGGCGGCCGCCAGTTCCCCCTCGCCCGGCGGCACCACTATGTCGCGCGATCCTACGACGACGAGGGTGGGCAGGTCGAGCTGAGACAGGCGGTCGGCAAAGTCAAAGTCAAGCACGGCGTGCAAGCTGCCGAGGGCGGCCTGCGGCGCGGCGCGCACCAGGTCTTCTGCGTCGCGGCGCAAAGCCGAGTTGGGCACTAGCCAGGGCAGGGCAAATCTCGATCGCCCGCCTAGGCGAGCCAGTGCGCCATGGCGTTGCGCAAGTCCCAGCAGCCGTCGCCCAAAGGCCGAGCCGAGGAACACACGCATCCCAAGCCCAAACTGTCCGCTGACGACCGGCGCGACCAGGACGAGTGCAGAAACCGCGCCAGGTCGCCGGCCGGCCATTTCTAGCGCAATCGCCCCGCCCATCGAGTGGCCGACGAGCGCCGCGCGCGCCACGCCAACGCGCTCTGCAAATGCCTCGACGATGCGAGCCAAGTTGGCGATGGCGTACTGGCCATTCAACAGGCCGAGCGCGTCGCTTTGGCCGGAGCCTGGCAGATCGAGCGCCCACGCGCGCCAGCCGGCCAAGGCCAAGTGGGCAGCCGAACGCTCCCACATTCGCAGCGAACTGGCCCAGCCATGGATGAACAAGATATCGTGGCCTGCGCCCTGGACGCAGTAATGAAGGGCACGGCCATCAAGGTATATCACCGCCATCTGTTCCTCGACTTTTGCCTACTATCACAGTTCCCCGCCGAACAAACGGTCTAGCAGCACGCACATTGCATCCAGATAGGCCAGCAACTTGCCGATCGAGTAAAAAGAGGCGGGCTTGTCTAAAAGGCCATAGCGCGCAGGTCAAGCGCGATGCAGCGTTTGGCATCGGGAAAAAACTGTACTTGCTCAAGATGTCTAGATGATACTCAATTTGGTCGCCTCGGTCAAGTGGAGTTCACGGTGCCAGGCCACTTTGCTCCATTCCCCCTTGCGGTTATAATAAATGTTATCGAGACATTATCGAATCACCCTCCCGTAGGTTTGTAACCTGTGGGAAGAGAGTAAAGGTCATGAGTAAAATCAACTTTGATTCACAGGCCATACGGGCTGTGCTATTTGACCTGGATGGCACCCTCATAGACACCGATGATGCGCTTGTTGCGCAGTGGGGCAGGCACCTAGCGCTGTTGGCGCGCCTTTGGCCCAAGCTAGACCCTCAAAATGCTGCCCGCCGCTTGGTAATGGCCAGCGAAGGGCCGGTCAACCTAGTGATGACGGCGCTAGACACCATAGGACTAGACCGGGTAGTGGTAAACCCACGCAAAATACGCCTAACAGCAGAAAAACCTGTGCCGGGCGCGCCCGATGTGGTGAGAGCACTAACCCAACGATTGCCCCTGGCTGTCGTCACCAGCCGGGGTGAAGTTGGAGCACGCGGTTTTCTGGAACAAGCCGGGCTTGCAGGCTGCTTTGGCGCAGTGGTTACCTGCCAGACCACATGGCGCATCAAGCCACACCCTCAACCCGTGCGAGTAGCCGCCGCAAAGCTCAAGGTGCCAGTTGAAGCATGCTTGATGGTAGGCGATACCACAGTAGATATCAGGGCAGCTCGACAGGCGGGCGCATGGGCCTGTGGGGTATTGTGCGGGTTTGGCGAGCGCGATGAACTGGAGCGTGCTGGCGCGCATCTCATCTTGCAAAACACTGCGCTGCTGGGTGACTGGCTGTAAGAGATAGCAAGCCTGAAACCTGACTCTTTTGTACAGATTTCAAGTAAAGATGTTTAGCGCGGTTCCTGAAGCAAATAATCCTTCAAATTGTGATGGACGGCATAAGCGGCCGCTTCCACCCGGTTGGCCACGTGCAGCTTGCTGAGAATGCTGGAAACATAATTACGCACAGTGCCTTCACCCAAAAATAGCACACGGGCAATTTCGCGGTTGGTCTTGCCTTCGGCCACCTGCGCCAGCACACGCAATTCTTGCTCAGTCAACTCGGTAAAGGCGGCCGCTTCATCTTTGCGCGCTGCCTCGCGCACCCGCGTAAACACGCGCTGAGTCAGGGTAGGATCAAGCAGCGCTTCGCCCCGCCCCACCGTTTCAATCGCTCGAATCAAGTCGTCGCCGCCAATCTGCTTGAGCACATAGCCCGAAGCCCCCGCCGCCAACGCCTCGAACAGCATGTCATCCTCGGCAAACGATGTGAGCATAATAACCTTGACTTCGGGCGCTTGGGCCACAATCTCTCGGCAAGCGCTGATGCCGCTGCCGCCGGGCAGGCGAATGTCCATCACCACCACATCGGGTTTGTGCTGCAAAGCCTTTTGAACCGCCTCGTGCGATGTTGAAGCCTCATCCACCACGGTGAAATTAGGATGCCGTTCCAACAGCGCCCTTAGTCCCAAACGCACCACCTCATGATCGTCAACCAGTATCAATCGCAACTTTTTCATAGTCTCCTCACTTTGCGTCGCTTCATCAGTTCATGCCCACACACCCGCGATAGCCGCCTGGCAGCGCGGGCAGCGCCCGGCGCCAGACAAGTGATTTTTACGAATGTGGTACCCAAGCCGGGCCACCAGAAGCTCGTTGCAGCTTGGGCAGTAGGTATTCTCATAGGTGCCCGTCATTCCAGGCAGATTGCCTGTGTAAACATAACGCAAGCCGGCCTCCTGTCCAATCTCGGCGGCGCGGAGCAGCGCGCGAACATCGGTGCTCTCTGGGCCTCTCATCTTGTAATCTTGGTGAAAAGCCGTCACATGCCATGGAATATCTGGCGACAGTCCGGCAATGAAACGGGCCGCATCCCACAATTCTTCGTTTGAATCGTTAAAGCCGGGCACAACAAGAGTTACAATTTCTAACCACAACCCAGCTTCGTACACCAGCTTGATGCCATCCAAGATATGGTTAAGCACTGCCCCTAATTGGCGATAGTGCTTGTCTTGCATCGTTTTCAGGTCAATCTTGTACGCATCAAGATAGGGACGCAGATAATCCAGCACTTCGCGGGTAAGGTTGCCATTCGACACATAGGCGCAGCGCATTCCCGCAGCCTTGGCCTTTTTGAAAATTTCCACCGCCCACTCGCTGGTAATGAGCGGCTCGTTGTACGAACTGGTTACCACCTGCGCATCATAACGCTTGCCGATGGCCAAAATTTGATCTGATGTGATGAGTTGAGGCGATATGCCAGCCTGGGAGTCGCGCAAGGTCTGCGAGGTCAACCAGTTCTGGCAATAACCACAATGCAAATCGCACCCCAACATTCCAAAGGTCAAGGCGCTGCCGCCGGGTAAAAGGTGGAAAAATGGTTTTTTTTCAATAGGGTCAACGTTAAGTCCTGCCACATAACCATGCGGCACGCACAACTTGCCGGCCCGGTTAAAGCGCACCAGGCAAATGCCGCGCCGCCCCTCTTTGACCAAACATCTATGGGCGCACGCAACACAGCGCACGGCATTATCTTTTAACTTTTCGTATAGAGCACCCTCGACAGTGTATCTATCGAGCGTGTCGGCAAGTATGTGACCAGCCATTCTGCTTTCACCCTCCAAGCCTATTTTTCGCGCCCCGTAGGCTTGCATCCCCATACAAGCCAATGGCGGGGGACGTTCGCGTGTAGGGATACACGAACTATGAAACCCTGGCTAAGGAACGGGAAGGAAATCCCCCCATTGGCAAGTTGGAGCAAGCTTGCAAGTTCCTTTATGCCAATCCTAATCTGATTATAACTCATTTGCCAGCAGTTAATCAAGGGGGCGTTGAACCCCCTGGGCAAGCCCTGAACCCTTTTCGCAGCAAGCTGCAGGGTATGAACTCAACCTGCGGCTTTGCCGCAGGCATAATCAGGGGGGGCGCAACCCCTCCAGCCGCCAATTGGACAATTGGGACAATTCGAATAAACTAGCTATAATTCACGTTTAGTTAGTAGAAATGAGGAACGGCAGTGGGTGGTGACAATGCACCCAATCGACAAAACGAGGAACACATATTAATTGCACAAGCCCAAGCCGGCAGCAAAATTGCTTACGAGCAACTTGTTTTACGTTACCAAAGGCTTGTCGTCAGTGTGGCCTATCATCATGGTCTAGATTTAGCCACCGCCGAGGATGTGGCGCAAGAAACATTTATCAAGGCATGGTTGGCCTTGGCGCGCTTCAAGCCATCTGGGGGCGGGCTGCGGGCCTGGTTGTGCCGCATCGCCATCAACATCGCCACCGATATACACCGGCGAGAGCAGCCAACAGATAAATTGACAGAAGAAATATCCAATGGAGAAAACAACCCGGCCCACCAGCTAGAGGCCAACGACCAGATTCAGATTGTACGCCGGGCGCTGGCACAACTGCCGCCGGCCAGCCGGGCCGCGCTGATCTTGCGAGAATATGAGGGGTTATCGTATACAGAAATTGCCGAGGCGCTCGATATTCCGATAGGCACAGTAATGTCTAGGCTCAGTTATGCCCGTAATCGCTTGCGCGAGTTGCTTGCACAGGAAAACGTAAATTGAATCAAGGCACACACCCCATTCCAACAGCGTGGCTATCTGCCTATCACGACGGCGAGCTAGATGAGCCTGGCCGCAGCCAACTAGAAGCGCACCTGGCCGGCTGCCCAACTTGCCAGCATGACCTGGAAGCACTAGAAGCATTGAGCCAAGCCCTGACGGTTGACATGTTGGCCGACCAGGCGCTACCAAGCGAAGCAGCCTTGTGGGAAAGAGTAAAAGCTCAATTGCCCGACCAGACGCCGACCACAACCTCACTGCTCAGTTGGCTGCCCGGGATTGGCCTGCTCTTGATGAATGGATTGGTGCAGTTTGTGCTAATCATAGCCGTTGAGATTCCCCTGGTTGCCAGCCAGGTCACCTGGCTGTTGCCCATCATTGATCACTTGGATTACTTGGGACGGCTGGCTGGCGAACAGGTCATTGGATTAGCGTCTTGGCTACTGCCAGCAGAGTGGAGCTGGGTAGGATTGATCTTGTTCTTGGGGCAATTGAGCCTCTGGCTGGCTGCGTTATATCTGGCCTGGCTCACCTTTAGCTGGCGCTACAAATGGCGACCCATAGCTAAAATAGCTATGTCTGAGATTTCCAGCGTGCCGCTTTAGGGCGTTTTTTGACCGGACACTTTTGAGGCTAAAATATGCTCAATCCGCTGGAAAAGTGTACGGTCACTGACCGCCAGTCAGCGGGCAAAATTGGCTTCTCTGGAAATCTCAGTATGTGAGGGCGTTCAACACTAGTTTCGATATAAGGAGGATACGATGGATCACATGAAAATTTTGTCACGCGCATTCAGAATCACCTGGCAGCACAAAGCCTTGTGGCTGTTCGGGTTCTTGTTTGTGCTGGCCGGCGGCAGCAGCAGCGGCTTTCGTGGAAGTGGCAGCCCTGGCAGCGGTTCTGGCTATCAAGTCAACGGCAACGATTTTGGGCCTGGCGGGATAAACTGGCAGCCCCCCGATTGGCCCACCATTGCGATTATTATCGGAGTGGCGGTGGTAGTCATCTTGCTACTGGCAGTGCTCTTTACCATTCTGCGCTATGTGGCCGAAACGGCCATCATTGCCGGGGTAGACGAGATTGAAAGCACCGAGGCCAAATTCACGGCGCGGCGCGGGTTCAAGCTGGGGTGGTCGCGGCAGGCGCTGTGGCTGTTTTTGACCGACCTGATTATTGGCATACCCGTTGCCATCGTGTCCATCTTGTTGCTGTTGCTGGCATGCGCGCCCTTCCTGGTGTGGGCCACCAACGCACCCGAAGGAATCAAGGCCATTGTTACTCTGATTGGGGTGGGATTGGTGCTGCTGGTAGTCTTGTGCATCATTGTCATCGCATTGGTCATCTCTGTCATCGAGCCTTACATCAAGCGGCGAATCGTGCTGGCCAAGCAAGATGCCTTTACAGCCATCCGCCAGGGGGTGCAATTGGTGCGTGCTTCTATGCTAGATACTGGCGTAACCTGGCTAATTCTGGTTGGGGTAGGCATTCTGTGGGGCATTATCATGATCCCTGTTGCCCTGGTGCTGTTGGCGCTCATAGGCGCCATCGGGCTGATACCGGCCGGGTTGATCTACGCTGTCAGTCAATCTTGGATCGTTGCAGCCATCGTTGGCGGGGGTCTGTTTATCCTCATACTCACGCCTGTCCTGAGCTTTATCCAGGGACTGTACGAAGTTTACATTTCGGGGGTATGGACTTTGGCCTACCGCGAAGTGGCAAGCAAATACTCGGCCCTGTTCTCGGCAGCGCCGGCCAGCGCCTAAAATCCTAGCAGCGATTGAGCAAGACAACCTCTCGCAGGCAAGCCTGCGAGAGGTTTTTGTCTATATGACATTCTGTGGTATCATGGCAATATTCCCCCCTGTTCTTGATATGTCACAAACACAGCACAATAATACGCCGCTTTTGGGGTGAACTGTATATGGAGGCAAATGTGGGCGCAAAGGTTTTGATTGTAGATGATGATTTGGAAAGTCTCAAGCTCATCGGGTTAATGCTGCAGCGGCGGGGATACCAAATTGTGGCAGCGCAAGGCGGGGCGCAGGCCATGCTCAGAGCAGACAGTGAACAACCAGATCTGATCATTTTGGATATCATGATGCCTGATATGGATGGCTTTGAAGTATGCCGCAAGTTGCGCGCCCGGCCAGGCACAGCCCACACGCCTATCATCATGTTCACCGCCAAAACCACCGTCAACGATAAAGTGGTTGGCTTTCAGGCTGGCGCAGACGATTATCTGACCAAGCCAATTCACCCCGCAGAACTGGCATCGCGGGTAGAGGCCATCTTATTACGTTCGGGGCGCACCCGGCCAGCCACAGAGCCAGCGCCGCTAGCTCACGCGCGTATCATTGGCTTTATGGGCTGCAAAGGCGGCGTAGGCACCACTACCCTGGCGCTCAACACAGCCATGGCGCTTGTGCAAGAAGGCCAAGGAACTCTACAACCCAGGAAAATTGCCCTGGCCGAGATCATGACCGGATCAGCCGCCATCGGCCCGCAAATAGGCATGACGCGCCAGATTGGGTTGAGCAATTTGCTGAGCAAGCGGCCCGAAGAAATCAATACCCAACTGATCGAGCCACAACTGACGACCCACACCACAGGCGTCAAAATCTTGCTGGCCCCCAGCACCCCGCGCCTGGGCAGCGTGCCGCCGGCCCACGTTAAAGCCATCATTCAGCAGTTAGCAGGGCAAAATGATATTCTGCTGCTAGATTTGGGCACAGGGCTGGATGATGGCGCTCGCGCGGCAGTGCAAATGTGCCACTATATTGTAATCGCCATCGAATCACATCGAGTCGCTCTAACCATGGCTCAAAACTTGATGGGCGAGCTGGAAGCATTGGGGACGCCACGCAGCAATATAGGGTTAGTGTTGGTCAACCACGCTCCTTCGGCCTCTAGTTTTACCCGCAGCGCCATCGAGGGGATGCTGCAAAGCAGTTTGCTGTTGGTGGTGCCCCCAGCGCCCGAACTGGTTTTCCAGGCCAGCGAAAGCGGCGTGCCCATCATCTTGATGCAACCGAACAGTTTGATCAGCATTCAGGTCAAAGAGCTGGCGCGCCGCATCATCCAGCAATAGCTGTCTGGAGCTGTCCGCCTCATTTGGCAGATGCCAAACGGTAGTGTTCTTCTGAAAGCACCCTTCGACTGCGCCTTCAGCGTTCTGCTCAGGGCGCTTGTTCCGTTAAAGTCAGGAGAGCCATAAAAATTAACGTAGATTCACGTTATTCGTGGGTAACTACTCAGCCTGCACCCTTCGACCTGTCTGCCGACAGAGCAGGCTACGCGCCGCGCAGCCTGAGCGGAGTGAAACGCAGTCGAAGGAGCGCGGCGCTTATCCTGAGCAGGGCCGAAGGACGCTCAGGCTGCTGAGTAGTTACATTCGTGGACAAAACCTGGCGGTTGCGCCAGCGTGTTTAGGGTAACACCATAATACCATCTGATCTGGAAACCAGAAATCAACTTGGGCAATGGCATTCTGTGGCGTTCTGTGGTATCATTAAAGATAGAGCAAAGCAAGACTTGCCTGCGACCAAACAGGGAAATAATTTCATGTGGATAGCTTGATCCTCCGCGCTGCCGAACTGATTTGCAAGGCTCAGTATGCCATCGCCCTAACCGGTGCAGGCGTCTCGGTCCCCTCTGGCATTCCAGACTTTCGGTCGCCAGGATCGGGCTTGTGGGAACAGTATGATCCAATGGAGGTTGCCTCAATTCATGCCTTTCGGCACAAACCCGAGGCTTTTTTTTCTTGGATCAGGCCTTTGGCGCGCACAATGCTCGTCGCGCAGCCTAATCCGGCTCATCAGGCCTTGGCCCAACTGGAAGCCCAGGGACATTTGCAGACCATCATCACGCAAAATATTGACGGTTTGCACCAACGAGCTGGCAGCCAGCGTGTTTTGGAAGTGCATGGGCACATGCGGGAAGCAATTTGCATTCGTTGCTATACTGTTTTTCCAAGCGACCACTTTATTGAAACATTTCTGACTTTGGGGCAAATCCCGCGCTGCCCCAAATGTGATGGAGCACTAAAACCCAATACGATTCTTTTTGGCGAACAATTGCCGGCGCAGGTGGTCTTGCAAGCCCAACAGGAAATTCGCCAGTGTGATACATTGTTGGTGGCAGGCTCTTCGCTCGAAGTAGTTCCTGTAGCTGACTGGCCTGCGTGGGCGCATCGGCATGGGGCACGCGTGATTATTGTCAATCTACAGCACACTTTTATGGACGGCGAGGCAGAGGTGGTATTGCACACCGAGGTAGCCGAAACACTACCACAGATTGTTTCTGCCTGCCAACAAATAATGGAGCAAGGCCATGGGTGATGCCAAAGAGCTGCAGGGCCGCATAGCGCGGGCCGAAGAGTTGATCATCATCAGCCGCGTGTTGACCTCGACCCTCAACTTGCCTACCCTGTTGTTGATGATTACCGAGGCAGCCCAAAAAATCACCAACACCGAAGCTGGCTCGATCTTGCTGCTCGATAAACAAAGCGGCGAGTTGTACTTTGAAGCCACTTCAGGGGGCAGCACGGCCATCAAGCGGGTTGTGGTGCCAATTGATTCAAGCGTTGCGGGGCAAGTGTGCAAGACCGGCAAATCAATCGTCATTGCCGACGCCAAACAAGATGTGCGCCATTACAAACAAGCCGACGAAGAGTCCGCCTTTACCACCCGCTCCTTGCTGGCGGTTCCCCTCAAGGTCAAGGACAAAATCATCGGCGTGCTGGAAGCAGTGAACAAAAAAGACGGCGAATCGTTTAGCGACGAAGACACCGAAACACTCACCACCCTAGCGGCCCAGGCGGCCGTCGCCATCGAGAATGCCCGCTTGTTTGAGCAAAGCGACCAAATCGCCGAGATGGTGCACGAGTTACGCACTCCCCTAACCGGTATTGTGGCCTATAGTGAAATGCTGCAACTGGCCGATATCAAACCAGACATGGTGCAGCAGTTTGCCCGCACTATCCACGGCGAAGCGCAGCGATTGACCCAACTAGTCAATGACTTTTTGGACCTGGCGCGCTTGGAATCTGGACGCGCCAAACTGTCACGCGAACCTATGAATTTGCCGGCGCTGATTCAGGATGCAGCGGCTGTAGTGCAGCCCAAAGCCGCCGAGCGGGCTATCACCATCAACACAGCTATACAAGAAAACTTGCCGACCGTGTTGGGCGACCCACAGCGCATCAGGCAAGTGATCATTAATCTGCTGAGCAACGCTATCAAGTATAATCGCGAGAATGGCGGCGTTACCGTGCGGGCCAGCGCAACCAACGAACAACTCCAGATTCAAGTGCAAGACACCGGGCGCGGCATGGCCGAAAGAGATCTCAAGCACATGTTTGAAAAGTTTTATCGCGTGGCCGATTCAGAGGGCTGGACACAAGGCACCGGCCTGGGTCTTTCAATTGTCAAGCAAATCATCGAAGCTCACGGCGGCAAGATCGGCATAGAAAGCCAACTGGGTGTAGGGACCTGCATCACTTTTACTCTGCCCCTCACCCCTCTAAGCACATCTCTTGCTAGTAAGTAGAGTATGGAACTGGTTGCCAACACGCTTGTTTGGATAGCGACACTGTCAACGGCAGGGGTGCTAGCGTGGACAATTTACAAACAACCTGACCACCCGCCCAGGCGCGTTTTTTTATGCATGCTCCTTGCCATTAGCGTGCCGCCGGCGCGCAATACACTGTGGTCGCTAGTTTACCTCATCGAGAGCTCAGCCCAACCTGCCCCTAGTTTCTGGAGCGAAGCCATTTATAGGCTGTGGCCTATTGACGACGCTTCTACTTGCCTGTTTGCCGCCTTGTGGCTGCATTTTTTCATGTTATTTCCCTCGCGCCACTCTGGCCTCAAACATCCCGCCACATTCATTGCCATCTATGCGCCCGCCTTGCTCTTGGCATTGGCCTGGCTCAGCCGCCTGGTTCTGCCAATAAGCTGGCACATTCCCAACGGTGTGCTCGACATCCTGACGATTAGTTATTCAACCACTGCCACCCTTTTGGGGTTGTTGGCATTAATACAATCATATCGAAAAACGGACTCTCTCATATTGCGCCAGCAAGTCCGCTGGCTATTGTGGGGGTTGAGCATAGCACTGGCCATTGGCCTGAGCACCAATTTCGCGCCGGGGGCGCTTGGTCTACCCAAGCCCAGCAATGAAATCCCAGGCTTGGAGCAACTGCCACTGCTGGTTATGTTTGTTTCATTCACCATGGGACTGGTGCGCTATCGCGGTCTCGACATTGATGCGCTAATCAATCATAGCCTGGTTTATTTCATCCTGACCATCGCACTGATCGGCCTCTATTTCCTAATCAGTGCCATGCTCACCTTTAGCTGGCAAGCCCTTCTCATTGCCAGCCTGGTCACTGTTTGGGTTGCCATGCCCCTGCGCGCGGCAATTCAGGCAGGCATCAGGCGGCGCTTTTACAGAACCGAGGGGCACGAGCATAGCCTGCATCAGTTCAGCCAACGGTTGAACCGAACCCGCGCCCGAGATGAACTGGCCGACCATCTTTTCGGCATCATTGAGCAAACCTTCCACCCAGCAGGCATGGCCCTCATCTTGCGCCACAGCCAAAGCCTGGCCGCTTACAAGTGCACGGGCCTCTCGATTTCCCCCGGCCAGCCCTATGCTCAAGACGCCCCCTTGGCCCAATGGCTTGTAAAGCAGCGGCGCCCATTGTATCTGCCGGCAGAGATGGACTGGCTGCTGTCACTAGAAGAAATCGAGCGCCAGGCAATTGAGGGAACGCAAGCCAATGTGTACGTGCCGTTATTCGGCGGCGAGCAACTCGGCGGCTGGCTTGCTCTGGGGCCGCGCCGCACTATTCGCGCTTATTCGGCCAACGACCTGGACTTTATGGCGGCGATTGCGGCGCAGGCCAGCATTGCGCTAGAAATCACCCACCTGGTCAGCGAACTAGAACAACGCGTCAGCCAACTCTCGGTGCTGAGCGAGACCAGCCAGGCGCTAAGCTCTTCCTTGCGGACAGAAGAATTGTTGAGCAAAGTTTACCAACAAGTTGGCCGGGTGATGGATGCCAGCAACCTGTATGTGGCCCTGCACGATCCGGCGACCGATACGGTCAGCTTTCCCCTGGCGCTGGAAAACAACCAGCCTCAACAGTGGAAAAGCCGCCAAGGCGGGAAAGGGCTGACCGAGTATGTCCTCAGCCACCGGCGCCCATTGCTGTTCAAGCGCGATATGAACCAGCAAATTGCCCAACTTGGATCGCAGGCCATTGGCACGCAGGCCAAGTCTTGGTTGGGTGTGCCCCTCATTGCTAACGAGCAAGCCATCGGCATGATGGCGGTGCAAAATTTTGAGCGCACAGAGGCCTATACAGAAGATGACCTAGACATTTTGAGCACGATTGCATTGCAAGCCGCTGTGGCTATCAGCAACGCGCAGTTGTACGAAAAGACTGACGAGGCGCTCATACGCCGGGTCAACGATCTTTCCAAGCTATACCAGGCTAGCCTCACGCTGGCGTTTAGCACAGAGACCGACGAGGTGCTCAGGTACATCGCCGAGATGGCATGCGAGCTCACCGGCTCGGATTCGGCCGCCGTCTACCATTACAACAGCCAAACCAACTCTTTCACGCCGGCAGCCCTGCTGGGCGCCGACTTGCCCGACATGACGGGCACCCAAGTTCGCCCTTCAGGCATGACCCGCCGCGCACTGAACGAGCGCCGGACATTTATCATCGCCGACGCCCAAACCGAACCTGGCATCAACCCAAGCCTGCGCCAGACCAAGATTCGTTCCATCATTTGCACACCGCTCATCAGCAAAGGCCAGGCGGTGGGCGTGATATACGTGAACAGCAACCAGCCCAACAAGTATGGCGACAGCGAGGTGCAACTGATATCGGCGCTGGCCAGCCAGGCAGCCGTGGCCATTGAAAACGGACTGCTGTTCAAGCGCCTGGCCGAGGGCAATGACCGCCTGCAAGCCGTGCTCAACTCGACCCGTGAAGGCATGATGATGCTAGACAACAGCGGGCGGATTGTCTTTACCAACGCCATGGTGGGCAAGTTTTTCAACCGGGCGCCAGCCGACCTGACTGGCCGCAAGCTGCTCGAAGCGATGGGCCAGCTCACTTCGCAGCCTGACGAGCTTTTAGCCGCCATGACGGCTGTGATCTATGAGACGTTGGGTGAGTTGGCCGATCAAAGCCAAGAGATTCACAAGAGTGATGTGGTTGTGGCGCACCCCACGCGCCACATCGAGCGCGTGTCTGTGCCGGTCTGCAATGAAAAAGGCATCGCCATCGGCCGCTTGCTGACCCTGCGCGACATTACGGAAGAAAAGAAAGCCGAGGCCCTGCGCCAAGACCTGACGCGCATGATGATCCACGACTTGCGCAGCCCCCTCACCAGCATCTTGGGCAGCTTGCAACTGCTAGAAATGACGCTGGTGGATGAGTACAACAAGCACGCCGTGCGCATTGCGCTATCGTCCAGCAATCGGCTACTCGACCTAATCAATTCATTACTCGATATAAGCAAGATGGAAGCCGGCCAAATGCCACTGAAGCGGCAAAGCCTCAAATGGTCCAAGGTAGCTCATGAAGCGGTAGAACGGGTCAGGTCGCTAGCCACCAACGAAAAAATAGAAATTCAGACACAACTGGCGCCAGATTTGCCCACCATTTATGCTGATGAGAGCATCTTGATGCGCGTGTTGACCAACTTGCTGGATAACGCCATCAAGTTCGCGCCTGAAGGCACAATCGTCGCCCTATCGGTAGTCCAGCCAGCAAGCACAAACGGCCTTGAAACGCTCTGCCAGGTTCAAGATAGCGGGCCTGGCATCCCCAACGAATACCATCAGCAAATCTTTAACAAATTTTTCCAGGTGCCCGATAACGCCGGGCGGCGCAAAGGCACCGGCTTGGGATTGGCCTTTTGCCGGCTGGCGGTAGAATCGCACGGCGGGCACATCTGGGTAGAAAGCGCGCCGGGCCAAGGCAGCACTTTTGCTTTTGTACTGCCGGCTGAGGACAAGGGTTAGCTGCCCAACCCCAAACATCGTATTGTAACCAGAGATGGAGGGGGCAAAAGCTGCCTTGGGGAAGCACAAAACGTTGCCCATGCGCCATCCCATCCGGGATGGCGCATGGGCATAGACATCGGCAAATCAGAGAATCGGATCAGTAAGGTTTCCAGGCGCTATTTGGCCACTCGTCGGCCACGATGATGTATTCATCAACGCCCAGGGCCGTCGATGGCACATTCTCCACAATACTGCCCCCTATCCAGGTCAGGCGTGTGGTATAGGTGCCCGCCGGGACGCTGCGCCAATAATCTACATCGCCACACCAGCCACTCTCGTACTCTATGGAGGCATTGATGGGGCCAAAGAGTTCCACGCGCAGGCCATAGGCACACAACGGTTCGACGTAGAGATAAGCAAAGCTGCCCACGTTGACCGTCACCACATTGCTCCAGGAAAAGTTTTCCGAGCCTTTATACGCACGGGCGCGCCAGTAATACGTGCCCGGCGTCAAGGTCTCGGCGCTATAGCTGAAACTATAGGAACCGACCCGCGTCGCGTCGGTGAACTGGGGATTTGTGGCGTACTCTAAATCAAACCCATCGTAACCGCCGCCGGTAACACTCCATTCGACGTCGTACACGCCGTCGCCGTCAGGGTTGTCTATGGGGTGCAATGTCACTCCCGGCGGGTAGCCCCTAATAACGGCCGGCAGAAAGATCTGCTGCATGATGGTCACGGTCAGGACATCGCTACTGGTTATATATGTGTCATTACTTGCTTCCACCTCAACCCGGTAGGTGCCCCAAGCGCCCTGCGGCGGGGAAAAGGTCAGGTGGTGACAATACGTCTCGTATGAAAAGCAATTGACGGTATTGGTGATGATAACCGCGCCCAACTGGGGTGGAACATCTCCAACAAGCCGGTAATGGGCCGTGTATACATCCATATTGCGCAAAAAAGTTCCCAATGGTTGAGGCTCATCACTCCCTTCATGGGTCAAATACGTTGTTTGCCCGGGGAGTACCTTGACCGGATTCGGCGCAACTTTGTAATAGGCGCCATAGAACCTCAGGGTGGGATCATAGTCTATCACCATCACAAGCCCAAACAAGTAGTACAGGTCGCCATCGCTCACTTCTATATCTACATCCGCATACTTGTAGGGATATCTATAGGGAACAGCCGTCACGCTCATGGTGTGACCATCCACCAATTCAACCGTCATGTTTTCTCCCCCATTGAGCTGCGTCACGGTGTAGACCAGGCCCGACTTGTCACCCAGGTAATAGGTGGTGTAATCCCACAGATTCCACATTCGTTGACCATTATACGGCACGCCCAGGCCATACGGCTCCCACGGGATCGAGATACTCAACGTCGGCACGCTCGTGACGGTGACCGTGAACGCATCGGTCGTCGTGGAAAGGCCATCACCGGCGGTTATATCCACGCGGAATTCCCCGCCGGTGGTCGCCGAGGTGGAGGCGATGTTCAAATAGTGCGTGCCGGTAACGTCGGCGGCAAACAACGCGCTGGCCTCCGTGGTGGCTGTGTAGATCAGGTTGGCCTGATCGCCGCTGTAGGTAGTGTACATCCACATATCCAACGTCTCCGCGCCGTTCAACGCCAGCGTCCGGTCAGGAATGTCCATCGTCAACACCTGCGGCGCGGCTGCCTCCGCCCCAGCCGTGCAGGCCGCTCCCATTGTCAACAAGACGCCGCCTATCAACAACACCGCCAAGGCAAAGGGTAAAACCAACCATCGTAACTTGTTCATAGAAAACCTCCTTAAACTATGGAATAGAGGTATCTTTTCAATATTTCGGGGTAAACCCGCTCCGGAGCGCAGGCTTCGCCCCAAGGCGTCCTATGGATAGCCTACAGAAAGCGGCCTGCCCCGTCCCGCGCTTTGCGCGAGCGGGGTCGCGGGAAAGGCCGCACTCCCCCGATTTTTTGAAAAGATACGAATAGAGTATGGGGCTTTGTCTCATCCGTCATTATATCAGGCGACTATCACAAAAACGTCACAAGGCAGCGAACATTTGTGATAAGCGCTAGCCAGCAAGCCGGATGAGCAGCTCGGCGGCCTCGGGGGCTGCAGGTGTCACCATTGCGGTTCAGGCCGCAGATGTCCAAAAGCTTGAGACTCTCATCATTCCGCCCCAGCCAGAAAACACGTGAATCATCCCTAGTCGCTTGTTCCGACGTCCAGCGGGCGGGCGCAAGCGATTCGCCTAGTTGTGCGGCGAGAAAGAGCAAAATTCCACATTTGGACTGCGGAATACAAAGACCCGTTGAGGAATTCTCAACGGGTCTTTACAATTCGATCAGTGAAGCGGCTCGTCGTCGGTCTTTTGCAGTGGGTTTCAGTTACGATCAGGTCAGGTTTACTGCACTGGAAAAATCACTCACTGCACCAGAGAATCATCGCTTTTGCATCGGAAAGCCTATATTACACGTCGCCACTGCATCGGAAAGGCTCAGCGTACAACACTTGCTTTGCTTATGCTTCTTGTGCTTGCCTTTTGCCCAGCAAGCCAAACAGGTTGCGAAACTCGCCCAGTTCCCAAGAGACCACCAGCGGCACAGCGTTGCAAATTGACGCATAGGTACCGCTGATCAGCCCCACCAACATCACGGCGATGAATTGCTTGATGGTGGCCCCGCCGAACAGCAGGATAGACACCATGACAAAAATCGCGTTCAACTGGGTAGCCAGCGAGCGGTGCAGCGTCTCTAGCAAGCTGCGGTTGACAATGACCTCAAACGGCTCGCCGCGCCGCTTGGGTATATTTTCACGAATGCGGTCATACACCACTATCGTATCCTGAACACTAAAGCCGATCACGGTCAGCATGGCGGTCAGAAACAGCGCGTCTACTTCCCAGCCCAGGAATAGCCCCGCCAGGCTCATCAGGCTCATGGTCACCAGGATATTGTGCACCATCGCAATGATGGCGCAGGTGGCATAGCGCACCGCGTGCGGCACGCGCCGGAAGGCAAACCAGATAAAGATCAAGAGCACAAAAGAGGCGGCCACAACAGCAAGCAGCGCGGCCTGCGTCACTTCAGTGCCGATAGAGGGGTTGACGTTGTCAAACATTGAGCGATTGGCGTCGAGCGGCGCGACCGATTCAGTGAGGGCTGCCTTGATTTGGTCAACTGTGTCCGCTTCCATAAAGCCAGCCCGCACCTGCCAGATATTCTCTTCTGGCTGGCCAAGCCGTTGGACAGTGGGGCTGCTCTCACCATAGCGCGCCAAGACATCTCGAATGCCGCTTTCGGTGGCCGTTCCATTAAAGTGCAACCTCAGCAAGCTGCCGCCCGTAAAGTCAACGCTCAAACGGACAGGCGAGCCAGAGGTGGCCCACGAATAAATCATCACAATCAAACCCGGTATAATCACCGAGAGTGAGAGTATATAAAACCATTTGCGCTTTTCAACAAGATTGTACACGTTAAACCCCCATCAGCCAATGTTTGTCACGCAATTTGTCGCCGGCCAGTTCGACTGCCGTGCGCAAAAAAGTGCGTGTGACAAAAACCGCCGTGAACATGCTGGTCAGAACGCCCAGACCCAATGTAATGGCAAAGCCCTTGACCATGCTTGCCCCAAAGCTCTGCCCAAACAAGCCCAAGATGACGCAGGTAATGATGGTAGACAGGTTTGAATCACGAATCGCCATCCAGGCTCGCGCAAACCCAGCTTCAACTGCTGCCTGCATACTGCGCCCTGCGCGCAATTCCTCTTTCATGCGCTCAAAGATTAAAATATTGGCATCCACCGCCATGCCGGTAGACAGCAAGAACCCAGCAATGCCCGGCAAGGTTAGCGTAACTGGCGCCAGCGGAAAGATGATCAGCGAGCTGGGAATGCCCACGCGGTACACCGCAAAGTTGAGCAACATGTAGGTAATTAACGCCAGGTCGGCTAAAAAGCCAGGGAGGCGATAATAAACCAGCATGAACAACAAGACCACCGCAATGCCAATGGCCCCGGCCAGCGTGCTCTTTTCGATGCTTTCTTGGCCCAGGGTTGGGCCAACGGTGCGGAAGGTTTCAACGCGCAGCGGCACCGGCAGCGCGCCATAGCTCAACTGAAGCTTGAGCGTGTTGGCGTCGTCCAGGGTAGATCCGCCCAACGTAATGCTACCCTTACCATCGGGAATAGACGTTGAAATGCTGGGGCATGAAATAACGACCTTGTCTAAAACAATACACAGGTAATATCGGCGCCCGAGCACATTTTCGTTGTACTGTGCGGTGAACTGCCCAAACCTGATCGCCCCTTCAGACTTGAGCATGAACCGGACCTCGGGCTTGTTCAATTCGTCAACGCCCACGCTCAACTGGCTGGGGTCCAGGTCGCTGCCCTGGATGACGGTGGTAAACACACGGTTGGTGATGACATTGGTGGCGGTCACCCCCGTGGTCGGCGATAGAGGTGTGGTGGCAGTAGGCACACCCGTTTGCTCTTCACCTGTCTCCACCGTAGTACGGATGCGCGTGCCTTCGGCGATAGCCTCATAGCCGGCATCCACAAATTCTAGCAGCGCCGTTTCTCGAATGGTTGCGATGGCATCTTCGGGGTCTTCAATGCCAGGCAACTCGACAATGATGCGGCGGTCGCCTTGTGTTTGCACCACCGCTTCCGCAACGCCCAGGCCATTGACGCGATTTTCCACAATCACCCGCGCCTGGTTCAGCGACTCGGCGGAAGGAACCTCAACTGTATCAGCCTGCAACAGCACCTGAACGCCGCCCTTTAGGTCTAGCCCTTGCCGGATGGCAAAACTTTGATTGATACTGATGCCAGTACCAAAAATATTGTTCTGGTGAATCCCTGGGTTATTGGGCCAGTTAACCCAGGCCAGAACCGCCACCAAGATAATGATGGCAACTAGCCAGTTAATAGTACGTTGTTGCATAACCATCTCCAATGGACAAACTTGTTGCCGCCAGGGGCGGCAAACCAGCCAATTATAGTCTAACGGGGACTAGATGTCAAACAAAGCAACACCAGTTTCCAAGCAGCGAATGGCCCGTCACAGAGCAAGTGACAGGCCATTGGAAACTGGATAAGCGGCAAGTTATTTCCTTCTCATTCCTTAGCGGCCCAGGGCAAGGCGCTGTTCAAGAAAAGTGACAACGGTCTCCAGCACCTGGGAGATGGTCAACTCGTCCGTGGGAAGGTACAAGTGGCAGGCCTGGCGCGCCGCGCGCAGGCGCTTGTGCTGCTCATCCAAAACAGGCTGGGTCCAATCGGTGCGGCGCTGGCGGCAATTGATGGTGTCAACACTTGCATCCAGGCAAATTAGCACATCGGGCATGCCGCGCCAAGCCCACAGACCGGGCACACCAGAATGTTCTTGTGGCACCAGGCGCGCCGCCGAATAACCGCGCGATTGCAAGCCCGTTACCAGAGTAGATTTGCCGGCCGCGCATGGGCCTACCACAACAATCGAACACTCTTGGGGGTCCATTATTTTCCGGGCTTGCGAGGGATCAAACGCCCCAGCCAAGACTGGCGCAAAGAATTGCCAGAAGCTGGCAAACTTTGCGCGCCCGCATTTTGCGACTGGCACAAAGCATTCAACTTACCCAGGGTCTTTAGCTCGGCAAAAACGGCGATGCAATCATTCCCCTCAATGACAATATCGGGGTCGGGGTGCAAATCCATCCGCTCGGCGCTTTTGTATTGAACGATGGTCAACTCTAGCTCGCGCTCTACTTGGGCTAGAGTCTTGCCCACCAGCGGCGAGTTGGGGCACACCGTCACCTGGCTGACATTGAGCAGCATCTCATCCACATAAAAAGAATAAGTCACATGCGCCCGGGTGGCAGCAGCGGCAAAGGCGGGAGCCGCCAAAGACGACACGCTAAAGGCAGTATGGATGCCAAAGCCGCGCTCGATCTTTTTGGCCAATTCGGCATCAAACATCCGCATGACAACTTTGACAGCCTGGTTAAGCTCGCGGGCGTCTAGCGCAATATCCAGGTTAGTAAGATCGTCTTGGGTGCAAGCCACTACAGCCAAAGCATGTTCCACACCGGCCTGCTTGAGCACGTCACGCTGCCGCGCATCCGAGATAATCACCGGCACATTCATCTGGCGCAACACGCTCACAAAGGGGCGATCTGCAGCTTGCTCTACCCCCACCACCTCTTCGCCAAAATCTAGCAACTGGCAAACCACCCGATAGCCCAGCTTGCCCAGGCCGCACACAATGACATGGTTGCGATAGGTTGAAGCTAATGCCACCTGCCATTCCTCCTTACGGGCGCGCTTGTTGAACAGCATTATGCTGAAACGCACAACCCCTTCACCCAACACGCCCAACCCCACAATTGGGATGACAAAATACAAAATCTCTAGCCACAGGTTGCCCGGAAACTCTAAAGACGGTTGAAAGAACAATAACGAAAAAACAGCGTACAGCGCCTGTCCAAGCGACAAGTGTTGCTCGCTCTGGGTAAAGCGATACAACAACCAAAATGAAACAGCGCCCGCCGCCATGAGGGCTGCAAACAGAATCAACGTCATGCGAAATTCGCGCAGCAATACCCGCAGGTCGCGCAGGCTGGCGCGCAACTGTCGCCGCCAGCCCAATTGCTTGCGCGCCTGGCGCCAAGAGGTTCCAATCGCACGCGGCTCTTCAGCTAGTGACACAATCTACTACCTCAGCTCACATTTGCTATTATTTTATGTATCTTCTCAATATTTTGGGGACTGCAGGCCAGGCTCCCACGCCCGGCCATAGGCGGCGTGGGAGCCGCCCCTGCTTTTTGAGAAGATACTATTTTATCACCGTTTGTCAAACTGCGCAGGCTCGGCCCAACCGCCGGGCGCAGTACCTGCAAGCTCAAATTCATGATATACTGGGAACCAGGAGAAAATATTATGGCTGAAGCCTCAAATGGCTGGGATATCTGGTATTCGCACTGGGATCAGGTCCAGGCCACTCAAGAATCAGGAAATGCGCTTGATATTGTGCCCTACCACGCGTTGGTCAAGTGGGGCAAGGTTTTGCAACAACAGGTGACGCTAGACGATCATTGGATCGGCTATTCGCACCCAGAGCCGATGAGCCTGGAAGATGGCATGTCCATCGCCTTTGTGTTATACGACGCCGGGGTTGATGTAGATGCTCTGATAGAAATGCTTGAATCATTCCAGCCGATTGACGCCCCCGCGGCACTGGGCATTCCTTTGTGCTGGCTAACCGAGCCAATGGACCATGTCCAAGACCTGCTGGGGATGATTGCAAATAGCTCTCAGTTCGACCCGGAGGTTTTTGACCAGGTGCAACAATCTGTGGAAGCATTTGGGGGCGAGCTTCCAGTGGGAACGGAAGAAATGCTTGATCTGATTCGAGCCATGGTCACCAGCGCCGCAAGCTGGCTGCTAGAGATAAACAAGCTACTGGGCGATGGCGGCAATCAAGCGCTGCGAGCCTGGTGGCAAGGGCGGCTGATTATTTTGCTGCGAGAGGCCTCTAGCCCAAGGCGCAAAAGGGGCCGCCGCAAACGCCAACCAACCCAGGCAGACGTGCCAAGCGCCTTTCAAGACCTCATCCAAAGCCTTGGTCTGCTAGGGCCAGACGACACTATACCCGAGGGACCAGGCGGTCAGGCCCACTGATTTGCCTGGGGATGCAAGCCTACCGAGCGCGAAAAATAGGCCTAGGGCGAAATATCATTGGCGCCCTCACCACGGCCATCGTTGGCGGTGCGCACCACATCACCTTTGACCAGGGTGCCATCGTAGGCGCGCGCTGCCTGGCGGACAGTCCAGCCAGATAACACCATGGGCACATGCCCCATACCAGCCGGCACCCATTCGCCGTTGTAACGGCGCGCCAGGTGGACATGGGTACCGGTGGATACTCCCCCTTCACATGATGGGTGCCCAATCAAATCACCCGTGCGCACAAGGGACCCGGCATAAACCGCCTTTTCGCGCGTGGCAATGTGTAGGTAAATCACTAGCCACCCGGTTTGTTCCAGGCCATCTCCATCCAGGTCAACCACCACCAGGCCCTGTTCGCTGCGAATCACCAAACCCGAAGCCGAAGCCGTCACCCATGCCTCTGAATCATAGCAGCCCGGTGGTCCACCAGGGGGCACAAAATCAACCGCCGCCCAGGCGCTGCCGCCTCCCCAGCCGCCGTGCGGGCCGCCAGAGTAATACCAGGTCTGGTCGGCCGCCCAGGGCAAGGCCAGAGCAGGTTGCTGCAGGTCGTCGGGCAAGGTAGGGCCAAGGTCGTGCGCAAAGGGGTCGCCAAATAATTTTTTGTATGCAGCCAGAAAGCCTTGCCCACTGACCGCTTCGCGCCACACATCAAAAGACGTGCTCAGCCCCAAGACGGTTTGCACCGCCACCGTGCCTGCGTTAAGCTCGCGCGCCACAAGCGTATGGGTATTGTCGGCGAAACGCACCGTTCGCACACCACGCTGCTTCCAACCATAGTAACCATCGTTAAGATGGTTGGCGGCCCAGGTCAACTGGGCATACAACCCGCGCCAAGTTGGACTGGCATGACCCATTGGGAACGCCACCGCCACCCAATCGGGTTCAGATTGAGTGACCCACCCACTATAATATTCCAACAAGGCCAGCAAGACTCGCGGGCCCACGCCGTACTGGCGAGCCACATAATCTACCACTTGAGGGCCGGTGAGTATTTGCCCGCCCACATGCTCGCGGTAAGATTCCAAATAGCCATTTTGCTGGTCAACAAAAGCCACCACATCAAAACCGGTATAAGCAGGCCCATACACCAATTCGCTATCGGGAATCAACTTGAGCGGCGGGGCAGTGTTCTCTATCAATGTGAACGACGAGATATCAACTTGCAATACATCGCTGACAACCATACCGTTAAGCAAAACCAGGTCGTCGGGCGAGAAGGCAAAAACTGGCAAGATCAATGCAGACATGGGGGAGCTTGCGGCGGGCACCATCACCGTAGGCCCAGGTGTGACGGTTGGCTGAAAGGGCGCAAACGTGGGTGTGGCGGTGGGTAACTCGCCAGGAAGCGGCGGCACCCAGCCCCCCGCAACACCAGGCACAGGAGCTCGAGTTCCCTGCATGCTGACCACCGTCAACGGCAAATCGCCGGGCGGCTGGCCCGAACAGGCCACCAGCAAAACCACTCCAACCAACATTGCCAACCAGCGTGTTTTCATACGCGGCCCATTATAACCCCAACTGGCAGCATCCGGCAACTTGACCAATTCGCAAAAAACGTGTAACCTGATAGCACGCTGCAATGACCGCAGGTAAACGCCATGAGCAGAATTAGCCACCTGACCCAAACTTTTCGCGAGCATTTTGCTGCCTCACCTCAACTTGTCACCCGCGCGCCAGGGCGAGTGAACCTGATCGGCGAACACACCGATTATAATGACGGCTTTGTGCTGCCCATGGCCATAGACCGTGACGTGCTGGTAGCAGCGCGCCCGCGCGCAGACCGCACGGTCAGCATGTTGTCGCTCAATTTTGGCGCAAAAGACGGGTTCGATCTGGACAACATTCAAAGAGCCGGCGAGCTGGTGACATGGGGCGATTATGTGCGGGGTGTGGCAAAGGTGCTACAAGAAGAAGGCTTTGCCCTGCAAGGGGCAGAGCTGGCCATCGAAGGCAACGTGCCCACTGGCTCTGGCCTGTCTTCATCGGCGGCCATTGAAATGGCAGCACTGACGGCTTTTCGCGCGCTAAACAGGTTGGAAATTGACCCCGTGTATGCTGCCCGGCTGGGCCAGCGGGCAGAAAACACCTTTGTGGGTGTGCAATGCGGCATTATGGATCAGTTTATCTCGTCACTGGGCCAGGCAGACCACGCCGTGCTGATTGATTGCCGCTCGCTTGAACATCGCCCTGTGCCGCTGCCCAAAGGTCTCTGCATCATTATAGCTCACACAGGTGTTCACCGCGGGTTATCATCGAGCGAGTATAACACGCGGCGCGGGCAGTGCGAGGCCGGAGCCAGGCAGTTAGGCGTACAAGCCTTGCGCGACGTGAGCATTGAGCTATTTGAAGCGCAACAAGACAAACTGTCGCCAGAGATAGCCGCGCGCTGCAAGCACGTGGTTTATGAAAATGCGCGCACGCTGCAAAGCGTAGAGGCTTTAGAAAAAGGCGACCTGGCAACCTTGGGCCGTTTGATGATTGAAAGCCACACCAGCCTGCGCGACCTGTATGAGGTGAGCTGCCCCGAGCTAGATGCGATGGTAGCCATTGCCCGGCAGGCGCCAGGCTGCTGGGGCGCGCGGCTTACCGGCGCCGGCTTTGGCGGGTGTGTTGTGGCTGCGGCCCAAGATACGGCCGTGCCGGCGCTGGTTGAGGCTATTGAGCGCGATTACCCGGCCCGCACTGGCAAAACGCCCCAGGTCTACGTGTGCCACGCCAGCGAGGGAGCAGGGCTTGTCGCAAAAACAAGTTATCCCAGCTTCGCCGGGATTTTAGCTGCACTGCCGCCTTGCACAAGTTGACGGTAGCAAGGTCGAAAAGGAAATTCCTATTAACTCAAGTTAGCGCGGCAACGGCAAGGTAGAGCCAGGCCCCTCTGTGGGCAACAGGTTTTATGCTTTCCTATACCATCGCACGTTATGGTTGGGCAAGGAGACGCTTGGATGGCAGGAACATCAAGTCTAGGGCAGACACTTTTTAACCGCTTATCAGAACGAGCATTGGGCGAAGTGCAGGCCGCGTTGAAACCGCGCCAGCTAGACAGCGGCGAACTGTTATTTAACCAGGGCGACTCTGGCGACGAGTTGTTCATCGTTCAAGAGGGCGGCATTGCCATCTATGTGCCCAGCAAAGACAATCCCGGCGCAGAGCGGCCCATCCGCATTTTTGGGCCTGGCGAAGCGCTGGGCGAAATGGCCCTGATTGATAACCGCCCTCGGTCGGTCAGCGCCCGCGCGATAGACGCCAGCGCAGTGCTTGTCCTCACCGGTGATGACTTTAGGCGGCTGTTGCGGCAGTACCCCGATATGGCCATCACCGTTATGGGCGGGTTGAGCGACCGCATCCGCTACACCACCGACTTTCTCAGTGAAGTGCAAGACTGGGTCAAGCGAGTGGCCGAAGGCAAATATGACCGAACCTTCAAACCCAACACCAATTACCAAGACCGCTCCATTGCGGCCCTGGCGGCCGATTTCGCTCAGATGGCGGCCCAAGTGCAAAAGCGCGAAGAGGAACTGCGCAAAGAGATTATGCAGCTGCGCATCGAGATTGACGAGACCAAGCGCCAAAAGCAGGTGAGTGAGATTGTCGAAACCGATTTCTTCCAGGACCTGCAATCCAAAGCCCGGAGCATGCGCAAGCAAAGAAGCGAACAAGGCCCATCTGACGAATAACCCCTGTATGCAAAAGAGCAACAAGATGCCGACCCACCAACCAGATTGGGAAAAAACCAAAGCCTATGCGCTGGCGCGCCTGGAACGAGAACTGTCGGCCGACCTTTATTATCACAGCATCCAACACACGCGCGACGACGTTTTGCCGGCAGCGGAGCAACTGATCGGCCTGACCGGCCTGGGCGCAGAAGAATCGCTCTTGCTGCGCACGGCTGCCTTGTACCACGACCTTGGTTTTGTAGAGTGTTACAGCAACAATGAGCCGATTGCCGCCAGGATGGCCAATGAGACGCTGCCCGGCTTTGGCTTTGACCCGGACCAGATCCAGGTGATTCACAGCGCCATCCTGGCAACCCAGTTGCCGCAAACGCCCCACACGTTTTTGGAACAATTAATATGCGATGCCGACCTGGATTCGTTGGGCCGAGACGATTATTTCACCACCAGCCATAATCTGTTGGCAGAGCTGCGGGCCCATGGCGCAATGCTCACCATGCGCCAATGGTACAGCCGGCAGCTTGAATTTTTGTCAGCGCACTCTTATTTTTCAGAGGCAGCCCGCTTACTGCGAGAAGCTGGCAAGCAGAAAAACATTGCAGTACTGCGCCTGCGTCTGCAGTGCTTAAAAGAATAAGCAATTGAAATGTCCACCGAAACAAGCGGCGAAAAAGCCCAACCTTTGACGGCTCAGCTCGAGCCGGCCGACCCCGGCAGCGTAGCAAGCCCAAACCGGCTGCCCATAGAGCTTGCCAGGCTACAAGACTATTTGCCGCCTTACCTTTGGGACAAATTGGCCCAGGCTGCGCCCAGCCGAGGCGTGTTGCTCAACGTGCTCGATCGGGTGCGCTCGATTCTCCATTTGCTCTACTCTTATCTTCCCAGTCACCTCGTCCAAGAAAAGACAAATGATCCAAAGCCTGGCCGGGCAAGCGGCCAACTGAACCGAGGCACGCTGCTCTTTTCGGATGTAAGCGGCTTTACGGCTTTATCGGAACGATTGGCAAGCCAGGGCCAACAAGGCGCAGAGCGGTTAACCGATATGATTAACACATACTTTGACACTATGCTAGACATCCTTGCGCAATCGGATGGCATTCTGCTCAAGTTTGCCGGCGATGCTCTGTTGGCCTATTTTCCCCACCAGGCCCACGACAAACAAGCCGCCTGGGCCGTGCGAGCCGGGCAACGCATGATGAACAAGATGAGCGATTTTTCAGCCATCGAGACCCCTCTGGGGCCAGTGGCGCTGCGAATGAAGATTGGCATCAGCACAGGCTGTTTTTTGGCTGCCAGTGTTGGCTCGATTGAAAGAATGGAATATGTGGTTCTGGGCCAGTCTGTTGCCCAAACAATGTCTGCCGAAAGTCATGCCCAAGCCGGGCAAATCATTATAGACAGGGCGACAGCAGCCGCGCTAGAGCCTCCGTTCCAAGTTGAGCGCTTGCCCGCGCCAGAAGAGGGTAGCCACGATGAACACGAGGATGATTTTTACTTTGTCCAACCTGCTCCCGCAGAGGCCCTGGGTGATTTTGAGATTCGCGCCAGCCCCACACGGCGCGCGCGCAGCCACGCCCCCTGGATTGCCGAAACGGCCGAGATCATTGACGAGATCAAAAACCTAATCTGCCAGCTCGAAACACTAACGCCTTTTCTGCCGAGCGAGCTGGTTCAGCGCATTGTGGAAAATATCCAACAGCGCCGCGTGCCCAGCGAATATCGGCAAACCGTCGTCATTTTCATCAACTTTAGAGGATTGGAAACGCTTTTTTCAGCGTGGGAGATGGCCTCGATTGAGCGCGAAAGCGAGCAAGCCCAAGAGCGCAGCCAAACGCTGGCAGATTTGCTGAGCGACTATTTCAAGACCATGCACAAGGTCATTGCCAACTATGATGGGGTTGTCACGCGCATTGATCCTTACAGGTATGGCTCCAAGATGCTGGTGCTTTTTGGCGCGCCCGTGATGCACGAAGACGAGCCGCAGCGGGCCATTCGGGCGGCGCTGGACATGAATAGAGCCTTGGCGGCTCTGAACAATCGCTGGCAACCCAAGCTGGCAGGGCGCTTGCCCGCCGGGCCAGGCAGCCCCCTGATTCAGCAGCAGATTGGCATTACCCAAGGCCCCACCTTTGCCGGACAGGCAGGCACTACTACCCGCCGAGAATACACCGTCATGGGCGACGATGTGAATCTGTCAGCCAGGCTCATGAGCGCTGCCCAGGCCGGGCAAATCTTGATGTCGCAACACATCTATGAAAAAGCCGAGGAGCATTTTCGCACCACCCGCCTGGAGCCGATTCGCGTCAAGGGCAAAAGCAAGCCCATTCCCATTTATCAAGTAGACGGGCTGCGCGACGACCGCCTGGCCCGCCGATTAAAAGGCCACGGTCCGTTGGCCGGCCGAGAGACTGAACTGGAACGAGGCAAAACAATCTTGGCTCAGGCCATGGCCGGGCAAGGCAGCCTGCTTGAAATTCGCGGGCCGGCCGGTATTGGCAAGAGCCGCCTGGCTGATGCGCTGGCCGCCGAGGCCATGGCGCGCCGCGCCAGAATCTTTTTGTGCGAGTGCGAGCCGTATCTGCTCGATGCGCCCTACGCGCCCTGGATTTCGCTATTAAACGCAATGACGGCCATTGGCCCCAATGACACCCCTGCTGCCCGCAGCGAAAAGCTCCTGGGCCTGCTGACCAAGTTGGGGCTGGACCCAAACACATTTGCCGCTTCACTCCTCAACTTGCTTGGGCTGCAAGGCGCCGAGCCGCCCAGAATGCTCCAACAACCATCGCCGCAGGTTGCTCCCCAAGACAGCGCCAAGCCAAAAACCAGCCTGTTCGACCAGCTAGGCCAAAAAGTAGCCAAGCAAGCTGACCCTAGCGCCCCCGCCGACCAGACCGAAAAACCAAAACTGGACCTGTGGCAATTGACCCGGCAGCGCCGAAAAACCCAAGCCGGCCAGATGTGGCAGCGGTTAGAGGCCAAGATCACGGCAAAAGAACAAGAGAGATTGTTCCAAGCTATCTGTGAACTGGTGGAACGTCAATCGGCTAGCGCGCCGCTGATGATTGTCTTTGACAATGCCCAATGGATGGACGCCACTTCGCGCGAACTGCTGAACTATCTGGGCAAGCGCATCAACTCGTGGCCTGTCCTTATCACGTTGGCGCAGCGCGACGAGCAAGAAAAAGACTCCCCCTACCCCAGCCTAACGCTGGGCGCATTGCCAGCAGAGGCAACCGACGCAATAGTAAAGCACCTGATAAAAGACGCTGCCTCGTCGGTGGATTTCAACGCGCTGTCTCTAGCCATTCATAATCAGAGCGAGGGCAACCCACTCTTCATCGAAGAAATCGTCCGCTGGCTGCAACAAAGCGGGCAAACTGACCCTAACGATTTGAGGGCCGGCCTGCGGGCATCGAGCAATTTGCAAGAGTTGATCATCAGCCGCTTGGATGGCCTGCCCTACAATCAGCGCGACACGGTCAGGGCCGCCTCGGTGGTTGGCAACGAATTTTGCGCGGACGACCTGCACCCACTGGTGGAAGAAAACACACTGCCCCTTTTAAACACGTCGCTTGACGGCCTGGAAGAAGCCCAGCTAGCCGTCATGGCTGCCAGCGGCGTAAATGCCCGCTATGCTTTCCAGCAGATGCTCGTGAGAGAGATCGTCTACGACCATCAATCTTTTGCGCAGCGGCGAGAGCTGCACGCGCGGGTAGCGGCCCACCTGGAAACCCGCCACGCCGATGACATCCAGCGCCAGTCCGAGCTGCTGGCCTTTCATTTCGAGCTGGCCGAACGATGGCTTCCAGCAGCCCGCTACCTGATTCTATGCGGACACAAGGCTCGCCAATGTTTTGCCTATGCTCATGCGCTCAATTCGTACAAAAAAGCCTTGGCTGCGCTTGAACACTTGCCAGCCGGCCAGGCCGAATCAGACGCGCAAACGCTTAAAGTTCAGGCCCACGAAGGGCAAGGCGATATTGCCATATTGACAGGCAACTGGGCCGCCGCAACGACAAGTTATGCTGCGGCCCTGGACATCTTGACTGAAAAGCAAACGCCTGAAGAAAAGCTAGACCAAGATCAATGCAAGCTGATTCTCAAGCGCGCCCTGGTTTTGCCGCTAACAGGCCAGGCTCAGCAGGCAAAAGCGTGCGCCCGGCAAGTGTGGGAAGCGCACCACCCCAACTCTGAAAAGGCGGCTGCCGCAAGCCTGGCCTGGCTGCTGTGGCGCTCAGGCGACCCCATCGCCAGCGACTGGATTGAACAGGCTCAAAAACTCGGCGCGCCGCAAGCAGAGCGATGGGAGTCCCAACAATGGGAAGCCAAAATTGAAGCATTGTTGACCGATTTGGCCGGAGACTGGGAAACAGCCCAGAAAGCCTATCTCAAGCTGGATCAACCAAGCGGCGCAGCTCTAGCGGCCTGCCGCCTGGGCGACCAGCGCCTGCATCAAGGAGACATCGCCGCGGCTATGGCTGCATACGGGCAGGCCGAAGAAATCTGGGAGCGAGAAAAAGATGCGCCCGGCCTGGCGCTGGCCGATTATCGCCAGGCCGAGGCTTTTTGGCAAAGCGCAGATACAAGCGCCGCCGCTGACGAACTTGAAGAAGCCCTCATGTTGCTTGGGGATAATGCAGCAGCTCAAGACGACCGCCAAGTTATTCAGTCGGCTCTACAAATAGTGGGAGGCGAGCAGACCAAAGAATGGCCCGGCTGGCGCTGGCAGCTTTACGACGATGCGTTTCGCATCTTGCTGCTGTTCAGGCCCTAATCCACATCAATCACTGCCTCAGCCGTCATTCCAGCCTTGAGGCGACGCTGGGGATTGGGCAGGCTCACCTTGACGGCAAACACCACATTGACGCGGTCCTCGCGAGCCTGGGTATCGCGCGCCGCAAACTGCGCCTGGCTGGCGATAAATGTTACCTGGCCATCAAAAGCCTCGTCGGGATAAACATCCACATACACCTGCACCGGCATGCCAAGCTGCACGCGCGGCAACTGCTGCTGGGGCACATACACCACCAGTGTCACCTTGTCTAGATTTGTGATAGTCAGCAGCGCTACACCGGCCTGCACCGTCTCGCCCACTTGGGCCGAGCGGCTGGAGATGATGCCGCCCAGTGGAGCTTGCAAAGCAGCGCGAGTCAACTGTGCTTGGGCCAGCTTGAGCTGCGCCTGCGCCTGGTGTACTTGGGCCTCAGCCAGCGCAATTTCTTGGGCGCTTGGGCCGGCTTTTAACTCTGCCAGAGCCGATTCGGCCACGCTGACGCTTGCCAGCGTCATGCTGTAGGTGTTGCGCGCGGTATTCACTTGCGCTTGCAGCGTCACCGGCGCGCGCCGCATTGCCTCGAGCGCCCTCACCTGCGCGTTGGCGCCGCTCCATTGAGCCTGGGCGGCCTCTAAATCGTGCTGCGCAATGGCGATTTGCTTGTCAAGCGATTCGTGCCGGCCCGGATCGTCCTCATAAAAATCACGCCACCAGCGCGCCTCGTCTAACCTGGCTTGGGCAATGGGCACAGCCTGCCCGGCCAACTGGGCCGCCGTCCGGGCAGCATCGAGCTGGGCCAGCAATTGCTGGGGGTTTTCCAAAATCGCCGAGGCATCAGTGCAGGCCAGCTCGGCTCCGTCTCGTTCGGCCTGGGCTTGGGCCAGCACAGCCTGCGCGGCAGCGATTTCTTCCTGACGCGCGCCCGCCTTCACTTGCGCCAGGTTCGCCTGAGCAGCCTTGAGCGCCGCTTGAGCCTGCTTCATCTGCACCTGCAAGGTCGAGTCGTCGAGCCGCACCAAAACCTGCCCGGCCCGGACCGTATCGCCTTCGTCGGCGGCCAGCTCTACCACGCGCCCGCTGATTTCCGAGACCACCGCCACGCGAGTGCCCTCAATCGAGCCGCTCAGCCGGAGAGAGCCAGGATTGGCAAGGTTGGACTTGCAAGCTGAAATGAGAAGCAAAAATATGAGCAGGAGGCAAGAGGCAGGAGGCAGGTAGCAAGAGGCAGGAAGCAGGTAGCAAGAGGCAGTCACGCTATTTTTTCGCTTTTGATTTTCCATATTGCCTCTGATGATTTATCGCTTTCACCAAAGCGCCAATTATTTCATCAAGCAGATCAAAACGACTCTTGATTAGCTCAGGCGAGAGCATGTGGCGAGCACGATAATACCATCCACGAGTTTCGCGGGCAGATCCAAGCGCCACACGCAAAAAGTATGCAAACTCGGCGCCAAAACCACGCCCAAAACCTTCCTCAATATTGGCACAAATCGAGCCTCCGCTTCTGATAACTTGCTCTGCAATCGCGCGCCCTCGCACATCTTGCATCAATTTCTCACAATCATCCCACAAGGATTCGTAGAGAAACAGTGTTCTGGGGTAGATGTTAAACTGCCAAAGTGAATCCTGCTTCAAGCTCTCTGGGACAGTTGACAACCAATCTTTATAATCCATAGCGCCTCCTACCACGAGATTGCATCTTGCACCTTGTATCTTGCATCTTGCTATCTTGAATCTTTCACCCTCGCTTCCGCTTGCATTCCCGATTTAAGCGCGTGATCGGGATTGGCAATTTTGAGTTTGACGGCATAAACCAGGGTGGTTCGCTGGTCAGGCTCGCGAACATTTCTTGGGGTAAACTCGGCCTGGTCGGAAATATAGACCACCACCCCCGGAAAAGTGCGCGTCTGAAAAGCATCTACGTACACATCAATAGATTGCCCCAGCGCCACCTGGCCCAGCCGCTGGCCGGGGATGTAGATGGTCAGCGTCACGTGATCCAGGTCAGCCAATGTCAACGCCGTAACGCCCGGAATAGCCAGTTCGCCGGTATACACGCTGCGCGCCACAACCACCCCACTTATCGGCGCATAGATTATCGCCTTGTTGTGTTGCACCTGCGCCGCCTCTAGCGCGGATTGCGCCACCTCTACCTGGGCCTGGGCCGTGGCAAGTTGCTCGCTGGTTGCGCCCGCTTTCACGCTATCCAAAGCGGCCTGCGCCTGCGCCACCGCCGCCTCGGCTGATTGATAGCGGGCATAGGCGGCATTCACCTGCACCTGCGCCTCCTGCGGGTTCGAACGCTGCGCCAGCAGGTGATTCAGCGCCGCTTGCGCGCCGGTGTAGGCCGCGCGCGCCGCATCGGCGGCAGCCACAGCCTGTTCCCACTGGTATGGGATCAAATAAAATGCGGTGGGCATGGCTGGCCGA
>JBGSMF010000253.1:0-11035 GCA_041740315.1 Thermoflexales bacterium | reverse complement strand
GCCAGCGGGGCGCTGGCCGGGTTGGTTACAGCCGCGATTGTAGCCGCCATGGTGCTCATTGGCCCGGCGATCAATCTGCGCGCAATGTTCCTGAATGCCACCCCTAACCTATATACCATCATTACCTTCAAGCTTGGCGTTGTCGCTCTCTTGATCATTGGAACTGCCATCAGTGCAGCCATGGCCGGGTTGAGACTGCTGCCGGCCGCGCTCCGGCGCGCCATTTTGCTGGCCCTGGCTGTGGTGGTGCTGGTGGGATTGTTGCAAGATTTGCTCCGCGTGATGCTGCAAGGCTGGGGGGTGATGGCTAACTTGTTCTTGTGGATGTTTGCCCCGCGCGGGCTAACAATTCCTGGCGCGATTGTCGTGTTCGTCTTGGTGGCAGGCGGCAACTATTTGTGGCAAAGACAAAGAGAAAAGGTGCAAAAGCGCATCAGGGCGCTGCCGCCCGCCGGACAACGCAACCTTCGGATAGCAAGTCTGGGCGCGCTTGTGGTGATTATGCTGCTTTTGCCCCAAGTCTTGGGGCCATACCCAAGCGAGGTGATGGTCCTCACGGGCATCTTTGCGCTGTGGGGGTTGGGGCTGAATATCGTGGTGGGCTTTGCGGGGCTGCTGGACCTGGGTTATGTGGCTTTCTATGGCATCGCCGCTTACATCATGGGGGTTCTGACCTCGCCTGAAATCAGCTTTATGCCGTTTCACCTGGGCTTTTGGGAGGCTCTGCCATTTGCCGTTGGCGGGGCGTTGCTGTCTGGTATTATCTTGGGCATTCCGGTCCTGGGGATGCGCGGCGATTATTTGGCCATTGTCACGTTGGGCTTTGGCGAAATCGTTCGCCTGGTGACGCTTTCAGATTGGCTCAAGCCCTATATCGGCGGCTCGAACGGCATCACCCGCATTGCCAGACCCATCGTCGGCCCGTGGGAGTTATCTACGCCGCAGACGCTCTACTATCTTGTCCTGGCGGCCTGCCTGATTGTGGGTTTTATTGCCATGCGATTAAAAGATTCTCGCATGGGCCGGACATGGATGGCCTTGCGCGAGGACGAAGACGTGGCCGAAGCAATGGGCATTCATCTGGTGGGCACCAAGCTGGCGGCCTTTGCCACCGGCGCGGCGATGGCCGGGCTGGGCGGCGCGATTATGGCCGGCAAAGTCTCTTCGATTTATCCTCACAGCTTGCACTTGCTCATCTCGATCAACATCCTGTGCCTGGTCATCGTTGGCGGCATGGGCAGCATCCCAGGCGTCATCGTCGGGTCGCTCATCCTGGTCGGCGCGCCAGAACTGCTGCGCGAGTTTGCCGAATATCGCTTGTTCTTTTACGGCGCGCTGTTGGTATTCATGATGCTGAGAAAGCCAGAGGGCTTTTGGCCCGAAGCAACCCACATGCGCGAGTTGCACAAAGACGAAAACTTGGCCGCCGCGAGCGGCTAGCCTGTGAAAGAGACGAGGAAAAACGCTTATGGCTATTCTTTGCGCACATAAAGTAACCAAACGTTTTGGGGGGCTGATCGCCGTCGGCCACTTGGATGTAGAGATCAAAGAACAATCCATCCACAGCATCATTGGCCCCAATGGCGCCGGCAAGACCACCTTTTTCAATTGCGTAACCGGCTTTTACAAACACGAGGAAGGCACCATTTTATTCCAAGGCCAGCCAATAGATGGCCGGACGCCGGACCAGGTCGCGCGCATGGGCATTGCCCGCACTTATCAGAATATTCGGCTGTTTGCCAACATGACAGCCATCGAGAATGTGATGGTAGGTGAGCACCCTCACCTTCGCGCAGGAATACTGGGCGCCATTTTTCACCTACCCAGCCAACAGCATGAAGAAGCCCACGCGCTGGAAGAAGCCCTTAAACTGCTCCGCTTTGTAGGGCTGAGCGGCAAGGGTGACTTGCTGGCGCGCAACCTGCCCTACGGCTACCAACGCCGGCTGGAAATTGCGCGCGCCCTGGCCAGCCAACCCAAGCTGCTGCTGCTTGACGAGCCGACGGCCGGCATGAACCCGGCCGAAACCGGCGAGATGACGGCTTTTATCCGCCGCCTGCGCGACGAGCTGGGCATTACGATCTTGCTCATCGAGCACCAGATGCGGGTGGTGATGGGCATCTCGGAAACAGTGACCGTGATGGACTTTGGCGAAAAGATTGCCGAGGGCACACCCATCGAAATCCAGAACAATCCCCAGGTCATCGAAGCCTACCTGGGGCGTGGCAGCGCTGTCGAAGCGCTCAAGACCACCTAGTGCGCTCTGATAGACATCTTACTGATGTAACGCTATGCGCTCAATTTCTATCCCGATCGCATGCGCCAAAACCACAGGAGGAAAAAATGAATCGCAAATTAGTTCTACCACTAGTTTTGGCAATTGCAGCCTTGATCATCATGGTCTTGACCATCATAATCTTGAGGGTAACTGGATATGGCATGGGGGAAGGCGGTATGACCCGCCAAGAATACTATCAACAGATACCGTTACATCCTTCCCAACTAACAGTTGAAGCAATAGAAAATGCAGTCGCGGTGAGGTGGCTCGGCACTGGAGCAGATGACATTACGTATCAAATATATCGCAAAACGTCCAGCGACACTGAGTGGCAATGGCTAAACAATGTAGAACTCGTTGGGGATAACATGGGAAAGTATGAATTTATAGATACAACTATAAAACCAGGCACTAGCTACATTTATGGTGTTAGAGCCGTAGCAGTTTATGGTAAAGAGAGTGATATGTCGGAAAGTGAAGTTATTATCCCATAGTAGTCTATGCCCCAGTGAAAATTGCGGGAGATATGCATGAAAACCAAATTGCTTTTGAGTCTTGCGGGAGCGTTAGTGATGCTTGTAGCGGTGGCATCACAACCTAATTTAGCTCAGTCATTTGCACCCACAGGCTTAACTCGTGTGGACAACGAGAACAGCAACATAGTATCAGTAATTCAAGAAGACACAGACGGAGATGGCCTACTCGACACTTGGGAAACTTTAGGGTTAACAGTAACCTTTGCAAACAATAGCGTGTTTGTAGACCTTCCGGCAATGGGAGCTACCCCACAGAAAAAAGACATTTTTGTAGAGATTGATTACATGGTGGAGCAAGGCATCTGTCTGCCGCTCATTGGATGTTATTTTGGCCACAGCCACAAGCCCAAACCAGAAGCCACTAACAAAATTGTTCAGTCATTTGCCAATGCGCCTGTGTCTAATCCTGATGGCAGCACGGGCATTACCCTCCACGTTGACCATGGCCCAGACAGCGTGATGAATCCCACGACGGGCGAAAATTGGGGACATCGAAGCCAGTCCAACAGCCTCCCACATGACCGCGATCTTGGTGTTATGAATGGCAATAACTATCAATGGGATGAATTCGACATAATCAAGGCGAGCAATTTCTCGTTGGCCAGAGCCGCTATTTTTCACTATTGTATATTTGCCCACTTTTCTGCATATAAACAGGATGGGATGTTTTGGGTACCCATCGGTGGCATTTCGAGAGGCATTCCAGCAAGTGATTTTATCGTCAGCCTTGCGGATTGGCCTATTGGTGGTGGAACAGGAACAACTAATGGACAGGCAGGCACATTCATGCACGAATTAGGTCACAATTTGGGGCTTCGGCATGGTGGGAATGACCACACCAACTATAAACCCAATTTTCTGAGCGTGATGAACTATTCTTTCCAGTTCCGGGGACTGATCATCAATAGCCAAGAAGGACATTTCGATTACTCGCGCTTTGCTTTGCCCAACCTTGACGAAAGTGGCCTAGATGAAACGGTCGGCCTGGATGGCGGCCCTGCTACAAATGGCTACGGCACTAGGTATTACTGCTGGTTGGGAGAGCAGCGCGTTATTAATGCCAACGGGCAAATTGATTGGAACTGCAATTTCAACAGTGCAGAGGTCAACGTTCAAACAGACATCAATCAAGATTCACAGCAAACGGTTTTGGGCAGTTACAACGATTGGGCAAATTTGGTTTTCGATGGCGGCATCATCGGCAAGCTTGGCGAAGCGGTGCCGCCGTTACCTATGGCAACCGAGTCTGATGAACTGACGCGAGAGGAAAACGCACAGATCATCACCCCTTATCAAGTAGCCATTATATCGTATAATAATATAGTAGTCCAACCAAGCAGCATCGCTGTATATCCTGTTACCATCGCTAACCTGGGCATTAGCACAGATACCTATACAATTACCCTCAGTTCGAGCCTGGGGTGGGCTGACACAAGCCACGTTCCAGATTCTTTGACACTACCAGCTGGGATAAGTATAACAATGCCAATTACTGTTATCGTACCATCCACCGCCACCTCTGGAATGGGAGATACAATCGCCTTATCAGTAGCCAGTCAAGGCAACCCGCTTGTGGGAGATAGCGCCATCATCACTACCAGCGTGATACATCACACATTTTTGCCAATGGTGACGAGGAACTGGTGATTTTCATACACCTATCAAGCTAAATGACTATCAGACTATAGGACTAGATTATGGCACTCCTCGAACTTGAAAACGTTCATACTTACTATGGTCACATCCACGCCCTCAAAGGCATCTCGCTGACCGTCGAAGAAGGCGAAATCGTCACGCTCATTGGGGCGAACGGGGCCGGCAAGACCACCACGCTCAATACCATCAGCGGTATCCTGCGCCCGCGCCAAGGCTGCGCCAGGCTGGCTGGCCAAGACTTGAGCCAATACAAGCCTCACGAGATTGTGTCCCAAGGCGTGGTGCAGGTGCCTGAAGGACGACGCATCTTTGGCCGGCTGACGGTGACAGAAAATCTGGCGATGGGCGCTTTTACCCGCACCGACAAAAACGGGATCGCCCAGAGCATGGAACGCGTGTTTACACTCTTCCCCCGCCTCAAAGAGCGACGCAGCCAACTGGGCGGCACCCTATCGGGTGGCGAACAGCAAATGTTAGCCACCGGGCGGGCATTGATGGCCAAGCCTCGGGTGCTGCTGATGGATGAGCCTTCAATGGGACTGGCGCCCGTGCTGGTAGACAGTATCTTTGACACTATCAGACAGCTTCACCAAGAGGGGACGACCATTTTGCTGGTGGAGCAAAATGCGCGCGTGGCCCTGTCGGTGGCCGATCGCGGCTATGTGCTGGAAACGGGCGCGGTTGTGCTTCAAGACAAGGCTGAGGCGCTGCGAACCAATGAGATGGTGCGCAAAGCTTACCTGGGCATCACGTAAAATTCTAAATTCCAAATTTAAAATCAGATCATAACCGCCGTTTGAATTCGGGATAGAAAGGAGGTTGCCATTCGAGATAATAATTTGAAATTTAAAGTCTTGAATCTGAAATTTAAAATCTAGTTCGGAGGAGGAAGAAAATGTTACGCAACAAATATATGCTTGTTGTAATCTCAATTTTGGTGATTGTATCCACCCTGCTCAGCGCGTGCGGCGGGGCCGCAACCACTGCGCCCCAGGCAACCACGCCGCCTGAAGCCAAGCCGACCGAAAAGCCAGCCGACACACCCAAGCCGCCCGAAAAGATCTCCTTTATCTTTGGCGCACAGGGCGAGCCGGTCTGCCTTGACCCGACCATCATCACCGACGGCATTTCTGGCCGCGTGACCAACCAGATCTTTGAGGGCCTGGTCAAGTTTGATGGCGCCACCACCAACGTCGTCCCCAGCCTGGCCGAAAAGTGGGAAACGTCGGCCGACGGCAAGGTATGGACCTTTACCCTGCGCAAGGGCGTCAAGTTCCACGACGGCACGCCGTTCAACGCCGAGGCCGTGGTCAAGAACTGGGATTACTGGGCCAACTCTAGCAACCCACTGCACAAAGCCCAGGTGGACGCCGGCATGACTTTTGATTACTATGGAAATCAGTTTGGTGGCTTTGACGGCGACAGCATCATTATCAAGGTTGAAGCCAAAGACGAGACCACCGTTGTGTTTACGCTCAAAGACCCGCAGGGGCCATTCCTGAACAACCTGGCCATGTTCGTTTTTGTCTTCTGGAGCCCAACCGCGCTGGAAAAGGCCGGCCTGGATTCGTGCAAGACCCCGGTTGGCACTGGCCCATTCAAGTTCGTCGAGTGGAAGCCAGATCAACATGTCACATTGGCAAAGAACCCCGATTACTGGGACACAGCTAACGCCGCCAAGGTGGACGAGGTCATCATCCGCAACATCAAGGATAACTCGGCCCGCTTGAATGCGCTCAAGGCTGGCGAAATTCACGGTTTGGAAGGCATGGAACCTGATGCCATTCCAACTGTCAAGGGCGATTCGAACTTGCAGCTCGTCTTGCGACCACCCAACAACACCGGCTATGTGGCCTTTAACTTTAACATCAAGGAATTCCAGGATGTCAGGGTGCGCCAGGCGTTTGCCCACGCCATCAACAAGCAAGCCATCGTAGACGCTTTCTATGCTGGGAACGGCCTGGTGGCCAAGGAATTCATTCCACCATCGCTGTGGGGCTATAACAAAGATATCCAAGACTATGAATACAGCACCGACAAGGCCAAGGCGCTGCTGGCCGAGGCTGGTTTCAAGGATGGCCTGAAGGAAATCACTTGGGCAGACGGCGCCAAAAAGCCGCTCGAGTTCTGGTATATGCCGGTTTCGCGCCCATACTACCCCTCGCCCAAAGACATTGCCGAAGCCATGGCGGCCGATCTGGCCAAGGCTGGCATTCAGGTTGAGCTCAAGACTCTAGATTGGTCAGTCTATCTCGACATGCGGACCAAGGGCGAGCTGCCGCTGTATATGCTGGGCTGGACAGGCGATAACGGCGACCCGGACAACTTTATCTGCTACTTTTTCTGCATGGACGCAAAGGACACTCCGAAAGCAATGGAAGGGTTCTTTGCCGACAAAGAAGTCTCGGATATTCTAAAGAAAGCCGCCACGACGATCAGCCAGTCTGACCGCACCCCGCTGTACCAGCAGGCTGAACAGATGGTCCACGACAAGGCACTGCGAATCTTTATTGCCAACAACCAACCGCCGTTGGCCTTTAGCGCCAAGGTCAAGGGCTACGTTCCGAACCCGACCGGCACAGAGTACTTTAACACGGTCGAGATCGCCAAGTAACTCTCGCAAAACCCGAAGGGTCTTGTAGACCCTTCGGGTTTTCTGTAAGGAGAGGCAACCTTGATTGGATACCTCTTACGTCGCGTTTTATCGGCTGTGCCTGTTATCCTAGGCGTATCAATCCTAATTTTCAGTTTCATTCACCTTATCCCTGGCGATCCAGCTATAGCGATGCTGGGCGAGCGCGCCACGCCCGAAAGCCTGGCGCGCGTCCGTATCAGCCTGGGATTAGATGAGCCGCTGTGGAAGCAATACCTGCTCTATATGGGCAAGGTCGTGCAGGGTGACCTGGGCGAATCCATTCTCCGGCGTGATTCTATCACTCAAGAGTTGATGATCCGCTTCCCGGCCACCGTGGAACTTAGCCTGGCAGCCATGGTACTGGCTATTCTCTTTGGCATTCCAGCCGGCGTGTTTTCAGCCGTCAACCGAAACTCGTGGTTCGACAATGGCACCATGCTGCTGTCGCTGGTGGGCGTTTCGATGCCCATTTTTTGGCTAGGGCTGATGATGCAGGCCCTATTTAGTGTGATGTGGCATTGGCTGCCCACTAGTGCATACATCACGGCGACGCTTTCATATAAACCCATTACACACTTTGTCTTGATAGATGCCCTCATCCAAAACAATTCTGTCGTGCTGTTGGATTGGCTACGCCATCTTGTCATGCCAGCCGTTGCGCTCAGCACCATTCCACTTGCATATATCGCTCGCATGACCCGCTCCTCCATGTTAGATGTGCTGAACCAGGATTATGTGCGCACGGCATGGGCCAAAGGGCTAAACCCGATTGCCGTCATCCTCAAACACGCTCTGCGCAACGCGCTCCTGCCGGTGGTGACCACGGCCGGCATGCAGATTGGGAGATTGTTGGCCGGCGCCATTCTGACCGAAACGATCTTTTCGTGGCCGGGCATTGGACGTTGGGTGTACGATTCCATCCTTTCGCGTGATTATCCCATTGTGCAGGGGGTGACATTGTTCATCGCAGTCCTTGTTGTGTTTGTCAATTTGCTGGTGGACATTTCGTATGCCTTTCTCGATCCGCGTATCCGCTTGCAATAGGGCAAAGTTGGTGGTAGAGAATGAGCCAAGTTACATTTGACGAAATCAGCCAAACAGCAGACGCCATCACCACTCCCGTTCGCAGCCCGTGGGCGATTGTAGCGCGCCGGTTGATCCGCCACCGTTCGGCGCAAATGGGCATGGCATTGATCTTGTTCTTTGTGCTGGTCGCCGTTCTGGCGCCGGTTGTCTACCCGTATGACGCCACCATAGACTCGAACCCGGCTAATCGCCTCAAGCCGCCCAGTTCCGCGCACTGGTTCGGGACCGATTCGCTGGGGCGCGACGTGCTGGTTCGCCTGGCGCACGGCGCGCGCGTCTCGCTGGCCGTCGGCGTTTTTTCCATATTGCTGGCGACGATGGCCGGAGTGATGATTGGACTGGTGGCCGGCATGGCTGCCGGGGGAGTAGATAACGTATTGATGCGCCTGATGGATGTCCTAATGGCAGTGCCTGACTTGTTGCTGGCGATTGTCATTGTGGCAATCCGCGGGCCAGGTCTGGGCAACGCGCTGATGGCGATTAGCATTGTCAGCATTCCCGGCTACGCTCGCCTGGCGCGTTCGATGGCCCTGTACTTGCGCGAACAAGATTTTGTCATGGCCTCGCGCAGCCTGGGCGTGAGCGAGTGGAACATTTTGATGGAGCATATCCTGCCCAACAGTCTTTCGCCCATCATTGTGCAGTTCACATTGGGCATTGCAGGGGCCGTCCTGGAAATGGCCGCGCTGGGCTTTTTGGGCTTGGGCCAGCAACCGCCCTGGCCCGAATGGGGCGCGATGCTTTCGGACTCTGCCAAGTTCCTCAACGCCGGCGCGTGGTGGGCCCTCACGTTCCCTGGCCTGGCCATTATGCTCAGCGTGCTGGGGTTCAACCTGCTGGGCGACGGGCTGCGCGACGTGCTGGACCCCCGCCTGAAACGTTAAACGACGATTGACGACGATTGACCAACGACGACCGTCATTCATTGTTGGTCAGTGCAAGGTGAATAACTGTGTCAGATGACAAGTTACTTGAAGTCAAAAATCTAAAGACCTATTTCTACACCGAAGACGGTGTGGTCAAGGCCGTAGACGGCGTAGATTTTCACCTGAAACACGGCGAAATCTTGGGGCTGGTGGGAGAATCGGGCTGCGGCAAATCGGTCACGTCCTTTTCAATCATGCGGCTGATCGGCCAGCCGGGCAAGATCGTGGACGGCGAAATTTGGTTTGATGGGCAAAACCTGGTCAAGCTATCTGAAAAGGCGATGCGCCAGATTCGTGGCAACCGTATCTCGATGATCTTTCAGCAACCAACCTCTTGCTTGAACCCGGTGTTTAAAGTGGGCGACCAGATTTCCGAGGTGCTAGATATTCACCAAAAGCTGGGCAAAGAAAAGGGATTGGCGCGCGCGATTGAATTGATGAAACAGGTGGGCATTTCCGAGCCTGAAAAGCGCGTGCAAGCATACCCGCACGAAATGTCGGGCGGCATGGCCCAACGCATCATGATCGCCATGGGCCTGGCCTGCATGCCCGAATTGCTAATTGCCGACGAGCCGACCACTGCGCTCGACGTAACCATCCAGGCGCAAATCCTCGACCTGATGCGCAACCTGCATCGCACCATGAACACCTCCATCATTCTGATCACGCACGACCTGGGCGTGGTGGCCGAAATGTGTGAACGCGTGGCGGTCATGTACGCCGGGCGCATTGTGGAACAAACCGATGTGCGAACACTGTTTCGCAATCCCCAGCACCCCTACACGCGCGGGCTGATCGGCTCGGTGCCCGTCTTGGGCAAAGTCAAAGACGAACTCGAGGTTATCCCCGGCAGCGTGCCCAACCTGGTTGACTTGCCGCCGGGCTGCCGCTTTGCGCCGCGCTGCCGCGCTCGCTTGGAACACAAGCTGGAAAAATGCGGGGTTCAAGACCCCGAACTGCTGCCGGTCGGCGAAAATCATACCGTCCGTTGTTGGCTGTATTCGTGATGAGTGAAAGTTATGCCCAAGCCAAACCTGATCGAAGTTAAAAACCTAAAGAAATATTTCCCGGTCCACGGCGGGATAGTGCAGCGCGTCCAGGGCTGGGTGCAGGCGGTGGATGATGTGAGCTTTGCCGTGCGCCAGGGTGAATGCCTGGGATTGGTGGGAGAATCCGGCTGCGGCAAGACCACGGTGGGACGCACCCTGCTGCGCCTGATCCCGGCCACCGCCGGCCAAGTCTTGTTTGAGGGGCAAGATGTGTTTGCGTTGCAAGGCCAGGCGCTCAAGGCCATGCGGCGCGACATGCAAATCATTTTCCAGGACCCCTACTCGTCGCTCGACCCGCGCATGCCCATCGGCGACAGCATCGGCGAAGGGCTAAAAGCGCACGGTCTGCGCGACGCTCAAAAACGCAACCAGGCCGTGGTTGAAATGCTGCGCAAGGTGGGCCTAGAAGAATACCACGCCCGCCGCTATCCCCACGAATTTTCCGGCGGGCAGCGCCAGCGCATTGGCATCGCGCGCGCGCTGGCCATGAAACCCAAGTTCATTATCTGCGACGAACCGGTCAGCGCGTTGGATGTATCTATCCAGGCTCAGGTGCTCAACATCTTGCGAGAACTGCAACGAGAGTTTAACCTGACTTTTCTGTTCATTGCGCACAACTTGAGCGTGGTGGAACATATCAGCGACCGCGTGGCCGTGATGTATTTGGGCAAGATTGTCGAGTTGACCGATAGAGAGTCGTTGTACAGCCGCCCACAGCACCCCTACACCCGGGCGCTAATGTCGGCCATCCCCGTTCCAGACCCCGATCTGAAACGCGAGCGGGTGGTGCTGGCCGGCGACGTGCCCAGTCCGCTCAACCCGCCGGCCGGCTGCCGCTTTCACACCCGCTGCCCGGTGGCCGTGAGCGA
>JBGSMF010000252.1:0-1604 GCA_041740315.1 Thermoflexales bacterium | reverse complement strand
ATCGGGATGAACCTGACTGCCAGCCCGGGCGGCGCGGCCGGCCTGGGCGGGGCGGGCGGCAATCATCCGGGGGGCGGCAGCGCCGAAGCCGGATTGCCCGGGGTAAGCGGCGGGACCGGCTTGCCAGGTTCGGCTTATGGGATTTACATCGGCTTTTCTGATCAGCCGGCCGTCGTCAACAACATCCTGGCAATCCCCAGCGTGGGGGCGCAAGCGGCCAGCAATGGCGCCGCCCAGTATGGCATCTATTATGCGCTGGGGCCGGTGACGCTTACGCTGGACTATAACACCATCTATGGCTGGGCCAGCGGCAGTTACCATAACGTGACCCCTGGCAGCCACGACCTCCAGCAGGATCCGCGCTTTGTCAACCCCAATCAGGGCGATTATCACCTGGCGAGCGCCTCGCCCTGCATCAATGCCGGAACGTCCAGCTTTTCTGGCCTCACCTTGCCCGCCGACGATATAGACGGCGACGCTCGCCCGCAGGGCGCGGGCTATGAGATGGGCGCTGACGAATATGTAGAGGCCGCCCCGCAGGCGCGCATCTACCTGCCGTTGGTTGTCAAATGAGGATTCCGGCCAACTGATTTTGGTCACATCCAAATGAATTTTTGGAAAGGAGATTGATATGAAGCAAAAAAATTGTGTTCTAGTTTCTCTCAGCGCGAGGCTCGTCTTCTTGGTTGCCTTGCTCGTTGCGCTGGCCTTGGGCGGCGCGCCGGCAATTCGTCTCACCCAGGCCCAAGGCCCAACTCTCCCTACCGGCAGCGAGCCGCAGCGCGCGCCGGCCGCCGTGGCAGATGTGCCAATGTACAGCAGTTATACTGCGATCTCGGGTTACATTACCGGCTATGCCTACCTGCCCCTGGCGCGCGAGACTAGCGCCGGATGGCATACCCAGATCGCCGTTCAAAACCTGACGGCGACGCCGGCTACGGTGTGGGTGGGGTTCTACGACGGCGCTTCAACTGTCATCCATACCGAAACTTTGACGATTCCCGGTTGGAGTCCCTACTTGCTCGATCTGGAAACCATCTCAGGGCTGCCCGCAGATTACGACGGCTCGGTGGTGCTTGCCAATCCCGCCGGGCTGATTGCGGTCGCTGTTCACCTGACCGATGGACAGATCAGCTATGCTTACAGCGGCGCATTCAACGGCGCGTATGAGGCGGCGGCCGCCGTGATGTTTTGCGATTATCATGGCCTCGATAGCCGGTTGACTGTCCAAAATGTGGGAATTGACCAGGCGACCGTTGTCGCATACTACTCGGATGGGGTCTCAACCACCCATTCGATCCCCCCCTACGCCAGCGTCACGCTCGACCAGTCTGCCGAGGGGCACAATTGCGGCGATCTGCTGGTTTATTCGGCCATCCTCCGTTCCACCCAGCCGGTGACGGCGATTGTCGAGCACTATGCCCAGGATGGCAGCCGGGGTCGCATTTTCGAATCTCTGCCTTCTGGCTGGAGCGTGGCAGACGCGCCATTCGTCGCTCGAAATAGCGAGTGGTGGGTGAGTGGAATCGCCGTTCACAACGCCGGCCTCGACAGCGTGAATGTCACGGCTACCTACGAGGGGCAAAGCAGCCTGCCTGCCCGAA
>JBGSMF010000251.1:0-10005 GCA_041740315.1 Thermoflexales bacterium | reverse complement strand
AAGCGTCATGCTATCATTGAGCATAGACGAAAATCGCGCCCGTGTCTAGTGTCGCTTGCCACGAAAAATGTGGCTGATTATGACTTGACTAAGACTCGCAGCGGGCCAAGTCGTTACCGCGAATTATTGAGATGATACTGCAATAGCTATGGCTTGACAATGATTTTTACCTCTTGATCCTTGTGTGCAAGCAGCCGCTCATACCCGCCGGTCACAATCTCGTCTAAATGAATAATGGACGATATCACCTCAATGGCCGGAGATGGCTGATTGGCCAAAGCAAGGATGCTGCTTTCAAACTCGTCTGCATAAGCAAACGACCCCACCAAGCTTATCTCGGCAGGCTTGATTCTGAGCAAGGAACACATACTATCAGCACGAAAATGATCATGCCGCTGAAGATTGCTTTCCGTAACAACGCGCCCTCCCTTGCGCGTGAGCACCATACAGGTATTCAGTGCTTCGATAGAACCTGCACATTCAAAGCAGACGTCTGCTCCCACGCCACCAGTGCATTCTGTGATCAGGTCAGATAAATGTTTGTCTCGACCGTCAAAAACAACATTAGCTCCCAATCGCTTTGCCAGTTCCTTTCTGCACTCGTGTTTCCCCACAAAAAAAACGGGGCCAATCCCAGCCATTCGCAAAGCTAGCAGGTTGAACAGGCCAATCACACCATCGCCTACGATGGCAGCGCTTTCCCCAACTTGAACGTGGCCTCGCTTTATGGCGCGGAGTGCCACGGCCAGCGGCTCAACCAGGGCAGCAGCCTGATGTGACATGCCGTCAGGCATTCGATGCAGTTGCCGCGGCGGAACTAGAACATGCTCGGCAAACCCTCCATGGGCAGCAGTTCCCAGGACGTTCAGTGACGAACACAGGTGAAGAGAACTGTGTTGACACCAGTAACATTGGCCGCACCCTGCAAGTGGATTGACCACAACCCAGTCCCCCTTGCGCCAATTCTCTACTTGAGAACCCACCTCGACGACCTCGCCACAAATTTCATGGCCTGGTATGACGCCGATATGGACAGAGTCATACTGGTAGCGGATCAGATCAGTGCCACAGATGCCGCAGTATTCGACCCGGACCTTGACCATATCAATCGGGGGCGCAGTCTCATCAAGTTCTTGCAACCGAATATCAAAAGGTCCGTAGAAAACAGCCGCTTTCAATGCCTTTTTTCTCCCAACATTAGTGGTCGGAGCGGCAAGTCCAGATTCTCGCGGATAACGGCCTCAAAGAACTCGCGTCCCCGTTGGGGATCATCAAAGACCTGCGTGCGGCTGATCTTGACCTGCCACACGGACAGTTGGCGGCGGTAGCCGACCTGGCGATCTTTAGCCGTCAACGGCATCGGCAAACGGTCGATCCATTTGTCGAAAAAGGCTTGAATCTGTTCAGGCCCCCCACTCGTTGCACTTGGCTTGCCGGTAGCCAGGTCTGGGCAAGACAGGAACCCATTGTTCAAGGCTTCAAAACCAATCCTTGCTTGGCGCAATTGTTGCTTGGCCCACTCGTGGCCATTCAAGCACACCTTGATCGGGTAAGGAATGTAGTTGCTCACTTTGATAAAGACCGGTCCGAGTCTTTGTCCTGAAGGTAAAAGTAAGTACTGATTGACATACGCCGATTGGCGCGAATAGTGGATGCTCACAAAGCCCCGCTCACCTTTTGGGCTGCTGGCTTTGAACGAATCAACCTCCTCTTGAGCCACACCAATGCCCCCTGACGGGGGAGGTCGATCAACAAGCGCAGGCGGATGTGCTCACAGCCTTCTTGGTCACCCTCCAGCATTACTTTGGTGGCTTTGCGCGTTTGTTCCGAGGGGTGACCGATCCGCGCTATCCGGCCTTCACCACATATCCGTTGGCCTCAGTGTTGGCGACGGGTGTGGATGTTTTTGCTGCATCTGGGTGCGCGCCACCGGGTGGGACAACTCCTGCGTCAGAATGGTGCTTCGTCCAAGTTTCAGGCGTTGTTTGACACTAAGACCTGTCCACACGGTGACACCTTGAATGCCACCTACCGCTGCTTGGACGTGATCGAGGTGCAAGAGGTTGTCACGCGCACCATGAGACCTTGATTCGAAACAAGGTCTCCTCTACCCCTATCGCTTGCTGGGGCAGTACTTTCCGGTGGTGATGGATGGCACGGGCATGCTGACTTTCGACAAACGGCATTGTCCATATGGCCTGATCCTTGAACTGCACTCGCACACCCACATAATCTTCGGCGCTGATTTCCGATAATGTCTATTGCTTCCATCTTGGGTCAAGCCTACAGAAATTCAGAGTAGAGTTGTGCCAATCGTTCTCTGATCTTGATCTTTTTCGCTTCGTGCTGTTGTGACCACAGATCTTCTGGCACCAGAAACCGACTGGTGTGTCGCATCTCTACCCTCTTGACATTGGCGACCATTCTTGCCCAGTGATAAACCGGAGACTCCTCCAGCACTGATACAAAGAAACCATCCTGGTTCGTGCATAAATAATACAGGATATCCGTTCCAACATCATCGAAAGTGCGAACTTCATCAACGAATAGCTTTCGTGAAAAGTCCCTCTTCCAGTGCAGCCCTAGTTGGCGAAAAGCGGGCAGATCAAAAAAAGCAAACCATGGAGCGATTCGTGGCCCATAGATGAATGCCTCTTTCCGCTCAAATCGCTCATGCTCCATAGGCAACCAGCCATTTCTCACGATCCCCAACTGACCTCCAGTGTCGATGAGAACACTTCCAATACACTGGTCATACAACTCGATAGGAGCGATGACCCTGTCCAGCCACTGCTCATCAAGAAACTCTATGTCACTGTGAGCAAACAGGATATAGTCTGCGTTGATCCATGCCTCTTGCACGGCATAGTCAAACAGCAACGCGTCTGCAGCGATGTTGCCATCAAATATCTTCTCTCGGACTACTGTGACGTCAGACTCGTGGCCAATGATTTCCAGGAACGCCAACAAATCGGGATCGGTGGATTGGTCATTTACGACCACAAGTGAAAACCGTCCTTTCGGGGTGTGTTTCCGAAGTGAATAATAAAAGAGTTTGAATGCGAGAGTGTTGTTGTAAACACCCGTGACAATGACTGTGCTCATCGGTTTCTCCCTCGATTAGGCAACCTCTAACCCGGACAAGCCGGAACCAAAACTTGTTTTGACATTGCCATCTTGTTTTTGCGCAAAAGCGCTGGGTTTCTATTCGGTAATGCAAACATGGGCCATTTCTAATCGCCGATTGGGCTTGAGTTTTTGAGATGCCTGGAGCACGCTTTCCAAGCGATTTTGCACGAAACCTGTATGAACTGGGACAATCAAGTTATTATCTCTCGTTGATCACGACATCGTGCGCGGTCGAGCAATCACGACATCGTGCGCGGTCTAGTGCCCGAAGCAATCACGACATCGTGCGCGATTTGTCGTTTTCTCGTATGAAAACAAGCCTTTTGTTCCAATTCTTCGCAAAAGTGCGCACGATGTCGTGATCGGTGCCCTGACTAGAAAAGGGGCAAAAAAGTGCGCACGATGTCGTGATTATTGACAATTATCATCTAGCACGATCTTTTGTCAAGCTTTCGTTGGAGGTGGATGGGCCTGCCTGGGCATTATTAAAACGCATTATCCCTCAGCCGACATATATGTCCATGGGCCCAAACACATCTGGATGAAACTCGCGCAGGAAGCGCCGCGTCAGGTAGCAGAGTTCACAAGTCTGGGTCACATGTTCAGGCGGCGCAAAGCCGTATTCGCGCTGCGCAAGCTCGGCCAACCCTAGAGGACCTTTGTCGCATATGGTCTGCACAAAGCGGTTGGCCTTTTCGGTCCCCAGGGCAAGCAGGCGCGATGGGCTTATCTCGGTTGCCTTGCCGAGAATCATGCCACAATTGGTTTGAATATTGTTATAGGGATCAATATAGAATTCCCAAATGGTATTTGCCTGGAACGCCGCCAAACAGCCGGCTCCGGTCTTTGCTTTATCCCATCCCCATGCGGGAAGTTTGCTGTCGTGTGGCGCATAGTTGTCCAGATACCGAGCCAGTTCTTTGTGGGCTGTCCCCACTATATTCAGTGGGCGTTTGCGTACATAGTCGCGTAACCGTATCTCGTTACGAGTGATGGCTTGGAAATCTAGGATCTCTGCGTCGCCAATTTCTGGGCCCCAAAAGCTCTTTTCGCCAAAAACTTGCTTGGCAAGGCGGCGAACACGCAGAAAGCGTTCCGCAGGCACGAACTCTTGATGAAATGGATCGGATGAAGCATAGATCCCCTTTACGCCAAATGTTGCCAGGAAAACAAATCGCTGGTAGACTAGCTTGTCGCTTACAGCGAAAGAACAGTTGGTCTCGAGAAAATGCGGCGCATTGCCCTCTTGGTGCGCCAAGCGGATTCCTTCGGACAGGGTGTCCCAGTAAAGCATTGGCTCGCCGCCGGTGATATGAACAACTCGCCCGGTTTCATGGAGCGCCAATAGATTGTCGGCGCATTGTCGTGGAGACATTACCCTGTTTGGTTGTTTGGGCGTGCAGCTAAAAAGGCAATGCCTGCAGCTGATTGAGCAGCGATATGTGAAAAGGACGCCGGCCAAACGGCATTGTGCAGCCGCTTGCGGCAAACCCTTTGTTGCAATGAGATGATCAATATCTTGTTTGACCATTATGTCCAATAAATGTTATAAAAGATTTTTAGCCCATTGCTGTTTCAGCAAGGCGGCCTTTCTCATGGCTTGCAAGCTAAAGATGGTTAGCAAGGCCGCGAAACTAACCAGGCAATCAATGCTCTGAGCGCTTTGCTATGCTCTTGGGCCAAGCTTTCGATTTCTGGATGGTGATAGTATCGCCGGTAGTAGCTCCAGGCAAACTCGAGCTGTCCATCAGAGTTGATTTCTCCCGAGACGTGCAGAGCAGGGCTGGGCGGGAACAACCGGCTTGGGAGAACGAGGGTCTGAACCGGCACAAACAAGGATTCAGAGGGCGCACGATATGACATCCACAGATTAAATTGTACTTGGACCCGATTATAACATTGTTTTAGATAACTTGCGATCTCGGCGTCGTCGCGGAGAAACCAGCCCAGGTAAAAATCAACGCCTTGAGCAGGCACATGGGCGAGTTGGGCTTGAATATCGGCCAGAGCGTCTTGCAGCGATTTGCTATGCTCCAGGTTTAGGAATAGAACACTCGCCACACGCACTAAGCTCACTGTGCGGCTCAGATCAATGCCTTCCAAGAATGGGTCTCGACCATGCTGAATCATTCGAAGCAATAATGTCGAATTACTTGTCCAAAGCTTGAAGCTGGTGGCGAGGGCGGTCAGTAACACATCGGTGATTTGCACTCCTCCCACCTGGGACACTTGGAACAGGTCTCGAGTTTCTTCTGGGCTAAGCAAGGTTGAGACCACTGCCCTTTCTACATCATCACACCAGCTTTCTGGGAGGGGGTGGACCTTTGCCCAATCAATGTTCAGCCAGTACTCTAGCTTTTGCTTGAGAGCCTCTGTCTTGGCAAACTGCCCCAGCCGCTCGGCATAGTGTTTGACCGAGGTTGTCTTGGGCAAAAGTCTGATGGGTTTTCCCTGAGCTAATTGTCTACAGGCCGTGTCGAGGTCCTCCATCAAGATATCGAACGAGACGCCGTCAGCTATCAAGTGGCTGACGAGGACAAACAGATGGAGGGGATGCTGGGGGCCCAGGTCGAAAGCGGCCACTTGGAAGAGTGGTCCCTCCCACACGTTCATGTTCTCATTCAGGCTTTGCGCTATCGCCTTGATGGCAGCGTCTTGCTCCGAGCCAGCCAATTCCGCAAGGTCAATCCAGGCAAAGACGGAATGTTTTTCAGTTTCGGCAAAGAATTGGAGCCAGCCGGCTCCATCGCGAACGAAGCGCGTTCGCAAGGCGTCGTGATAAGTAGCCAGATATTGGATGGCCTTTTGCAATAGGGGGGAGGGCAATCTTGGGGTAACTTTGAACAAAGTCCATATAACAAATCGCTTGTAATTATACTCGGGAAGTAATTGGAGAATAAGAATTTGCTGGGGAAGGCAAGGCGCTTTCCCTGTCACCAAACCTTGCTCAGTATAGGCAGTTTCGCTGCCAGCCTCCTGGGCTAATTCAGAAATGATAGGATGACGCATAAACTGTTGGAGAGTGATATAGATCCCTTTCTGGTTGATTCTGGCAATGACTTGCATTGCCAGCAGAGAGTGGCCTCCGAGGTCAAAAAAGTTGTCATGGACGCCTACTTGTTCCAAGTCAAGCACATCTGCCCAGATATCTGCCAATGCTTTTTCTGCAAGTGTGCGTGGCGCTATCACTCTCTCTAGATGATTGCGTTGGGGTGGAGGTAGAGCACGGCGGTCTACCTTGCCGCTAGGGGTTAATGGTAAAACATCTAGCAGTACAAAAGTTGGAGGCACCATATAACTGGGTAGCCTCTCTTGTGAAAAACGTCTTAGCTCTTTGCAGTCTATCTGCGACTTGGGGAGTATGTAGGCAACCAAACGCTTTTCACCAGGACGATCTTCCCACACTATTACAATAGCTTCCTGTACTGCTGGATGCCCTCTCAGTATAGATTCGATCTCACTTGGCTCAATGCGAAATCCTCTAATCTTGACCTGATTATCAATACGTCCTAGAAATTCAATGTTGCCGTCAGGTAAATAGCGGGCAAGATCGCCTGTTTTGTACAGCCGATCTCCAGGATAAAGACTAAAAGGATTAGGAATAAAGTGTTTAGCAGTTAGTTCAAGCTGATTCAAGTATCCTCGCGCCAGACCACTGCCACCAATATATAGTTCGCCAGGTACGCCAATAGGAACAAGTTGCAAATAAGAATCTAACAAGTATACTTGAGCACCAACAATAGGTTTGCCAATAGGCACTTTGCCAGGAGCCGAGGACGGATTTAGCTCGCATAACGTTGTTACGATAGTCGCTTCCGTTGGGCCATATGTATTAATAATCTGCAGTGAATTCTCCACAATTGTGTGCCACATCTGCACTCGCTCAGGCAAAGCTTGTTCGCCCCCAATAATGATCAAGCGTATAGATAGCGGTATTTGTCTTTTTGCCTCAATTCCTGTGATTAAAGTATGCCAATAAGCTGTAGGCAAGTCCAAAATTGTAATATGCCCCATGGCGCAAAAGTCCATGAACACTGTAGGTGAATCAAAAACAACCTCGGTACGCAACACCAAGGTTGCGCCTCCAAGAAGGCAAGTGTAGATCTCTTCCGCAGATATATCGAAGCTAATTGACGCAAATTGCAAAATGCGATCTTGGGGTGTGACAGCAAAATGCTTTATTGCTGAACAGATATATCGTGTCAGAGCCCTGTGTGGTATCATTACTCCTTTGGGTTGCCCTACCGAACCAGAGGTATAGTTCACATAGACCAAGTTTTCAATTACCTCATCGTCCAGACCGCCAACATTTACTGCCTCGCCACCACCACGCCACGCATCATTCATAGTGAGCAGGTGCATGCCTTGCAATGGCATATGCGCCCAGGGCTCTTGTACTAACAGAACTTTCATACCCGAATCTTTCACCATAAAGGCCAGGCGTTCTTTGGGGTATAATGGGTCTAGCGGCACATATGCTCCACCAGCTTTGAGAATGCCCCATAACCCTATTATCATCTCTAGGGAACGTTCCAAACAAAGGCCAACCAATGTCTCTGGCCCCACGTCAAGTCTACGTAGGCAATATGCCAATTTATTGGCCCGACGGTTCAGTTCTGCATAGGTCAAGTGCTCTTCCTTGAAAACCACCGCCACCGCATCAGGTGTCTGCATAACTTGATTTTCAAATAGCTGGTGAATGCACTTGTCCGAGTCATAGATCAGAGCGTCATTCCACTCTGTCATAATTTGACGGGATTCTGCTTCAGTCAGGATTGGCAAATCTGAAATTTGCTGATCGGGGTTAGTGGCGATACCTTCCAACAAAATGCAATAGTGTCCTATCATTCGTGTAATCGTGGACTCGTCAAACAGATCAGTGGCATATTCCACTAATCCTGTTGCCCCCTGCTCAGTCAACTCTAAAGAAAAGGTCAAGTCAAATTGAGATGTTTTGCTATCCAATTCATGGGAGAGCACAACCAATCCCGGTAATGCCAGAGATACAGCTGGAGTATTTTGAAGCACAAACATTGCCTGAAACAATGGATTCCAGCTCAAATCGCGTTCCGGGTGCAAAACATTTACCAACTTTTCAAAAGGCAGGTCCTGGTGGGCCAAGGCGCCTAGCGTCACTTCTCGCACCCGTCTTAATAGTTCCAAAAAAGTAAACTGGGCCGAAAAGCGTGTGCGCAGCACCAAGGTGTTGACAAAGAGTCCAATCAAATCCTCAGTCTCGGTCCGACTCCGATTGGCAACAGGTGTGCCTATGCTGATGTCGGTCTGGCCAGTGTAGCGATATAGTAGCACCTTGAACGCTGCCAATAATGTCACAAATAGTGTCGTTCCCTCCCGGCGGCTCAACGCTTGGAGCGATTCAACCAGGGCTTGATCTATTACAAAGGAACGAATTGTTCCCAGAAACGTTTGCGTTGCTGGGCGAGGCCGATCTGTGGGCAACTCCAAGACCGGCATTTCACCTCCCAACTGCTCTTTCCAATAGCCAAGTTGGCTTTCAACCACTCCCTTCTGCAACCAATCTCGTTGCCAACAGGCAAAGTCTACATATTGAATGGGCATATCCGCCAATGAAAAAGGTTGCTTACTTGAAAAAGCTGTGTACAGCGCTGTCAACTCTCGACACAATACACCTATGGACCAGCCATCAGAAATAATATGATGCATAACCAAAAGCAGGATGTGTTTTTGGTGATCCAATTGCAGCACAGTTACCCGCAATAAAGGTCCTAGAGCAAGGTTGAAGTGATGATGAGCCTCTTGGGTGAGATAGTGCCGGGCCTTTGCTTCACGTTCCGTTTCGGTTATTTCATGCAAGTTGATAAATGACACGGTTAGTTTTGCATCAACAACGATAACTTGCACCGGCCGCCCGTCTTCAACCGCAAAAATTGTACGTAATGCTTCGTGACGATGTACAATTTCATTAAGGCTTTGTTCTAACGCCGGAATATCGAGGTCGCCTATCAGAAGAAAAGCAGAAGAAATATTGTAGGCGGCGCTGTTTGGTTCCAACTGATCCAGAAACCACAGCCGCTCCTGAGCAAAAGACAGTGGAGCTTTGTCAGGGTTTCCCCTCCGAGGGATTACTGCCGGCAGAGGGGATTCTATTCCTGCCTCTTCTAACAAGTACTTGAGGAGTTCGCTCTTTTCGCCCGAAAGATCGGTCGCCACTAGATTCGGCTCGATGTTCGTTACGATTTTTCTTCCCCGATGTGTCCACTGCTTCCAAAGGGCATTTTGATCCAAGGAACACCTGGATACAAGGAACGGCTTGATCTGTTTTCTCCATCCAACTTGCTCAAATGGGCACGATTCTAGCACCATCCCCTGCTTTTGTCAAAAAGAATTTGTTTCCTTGCTATCTATTGGCGGCTACTGTATACTTTCTGGCCCAGTCGCTGAAAAAGCTATATAAGGGGAGGTTATTGTGGCGGCGAAAAAGTTCACGGGGAAGGCTCGCGCGCCGAGCGCGCGGTTGATGGTGCAGCGGCTTCACACATCCTCCTACTGGTCCGGTGGGGGCGGTTACATTCCAACTGTGTTCCGATATACCGGAGACAATTTCACTCTTGCCGTCGTGGTCTATACTGGATGGCTTCGGCCAGGTGCGCCGGGCTGATATTGTCCACTCCGGCCAAGTCCGCAATGGTGCGCGCCAATTTGAGGATGCGGTGAAACGCCCGCGCCGAAAGCTGCAATTGCGCCATCGCTGCTTTGAGGAGGTTCTGCCCAGTGGGATCGAGCTTGCAGTATACGCGCACATCCGCCGGCCCCATATCGGCATTGGTGACAAGCTGAGGCGCGTCGTGAAAGCGGGCCAGTTGGCGGTCGCGGGCCGCTTGCACCCGCGCGCGA
>JBGSMF010000250.1:0-25200 GCA_041740315.1 Thermoflexales bacterium | reverse complement strand
ATTGACAACATAGTTTATTCTTGCAGGAAAGTCATTTCCAACCGACAGACATGTCAGCTATGCGCTGTCGGTACTAAGCGACATTCATGTCAGGCATGCGCTGTCGGTTAAGTGTCAGGCATGCGCTGTCGGTTAGCACTTGGTTCTTTCCAGGTCTTGAACCCACAAAGCAATGTGCTCTATAATCATTCTAGTTCTGGCCTAAAGCTTGTCCCCAGCTCCATCGGGCCGATGCCAAACACGTCTGCAATGGTCGCCGCGACATCAGCAAAAGTAGAACGCACCCCCAGGTCAATGCCCGCTCGGAGCGACTTGCCCCATACCAGCAGCGGCACATATTCGCGTGAATGATCGGTGCTGGGCGTGACCGGGTCATTGCCGTGATCGGAAGTGATAATCAGCATGTCGTTTTCGCCCATCGCCGCCATGATCTCTGGCAATCTGCGATCAAATTCCTCCAAAGCCCCTGCGTAGCCTTGAGCATCGTTGCGATGGCCATAGACCATGTCAAATTCGATCAGGTTGACAAACATCAGACCGCGAAAGCCTGCGCGCAGAAATTCAATCGTTTGAGTAATGCCGCCCTGGTTATTGACAATGTGCGCCGATTGGGTCAGGCCGCGCTTGGCAAAAATGTCGTCAATTTTGCCAACGCCCAATACGTCATAACCTGCGCCGGCCAATTTATCCAGGATGGTTGGGCGCGGCGGCAGCAATGACCAATCCTTGCGCCGTTCGGTGCGCCGATAAGCGCCAGACTGGCCGATAAAAGGCCGGGCTATAACGCGCCCCACCGCATAATCACCCGTCAGCATGTCGCGAGCAATTTCGCATATCTTGTAAAGCTCGGGAATAGGCACAACCTCTTCGTGCGCTGCCACCTGGAATACGCTGTCAGCCGATGTGTAGACAATCAGATGGCCGGTCTGGACGTGTTCATCGCCCAGCTCTTTGATAATTTCAGTTCCAGAGGCAGGCTTGTTGCCAATAGCCTTGCGGCCAACTCGTTGCTCAAACTGGGTGATCAGCTCTGGCGGAAAACCGTGTGGGAACACGGGCAGCGGACGAGGCGAAGCGACCCCGGCGATTTCCCAGTGGCCGACGGTGGTGTCTTTGCCTAGAGAGACCTCGGCCATTTTGCCATACGCGCCTGTGGCGTGTTGCGCGGGCGGCGCGCCTTGGATGGCCGTAATATTGCCCAGGCCCATTTTTTGCATGTTGGGCACCTTTAGGCCGCCTACAGCTTGGGCCGTGTTCGCCAGCGAGTTGCTGCCCACGTCGCCAAAATCGGCGGCATCGGGCAACTCGCCCGCGCCCACACCATCTAGGATGACCAGAATCACTCTTTGAATTGCCATTCTTTTTAACTCTACCAAGTCACAAAGAAAACAAAGTGGTTCAAAAATTAACTCTGCGGCTTGGGCATGAACCGGTTGAGGATTTCCATGACCTCGCTTCGGATTGCTTCCAACTGTTCGGGCGTTTCTGCCTCAAAGCGCAGCGCGATCTTGGGGCCGGTGTTCGAGGCGCGCACCAGCGCCCACCCGCCCGGCATGCTCACGCGAGCGCCGTCAATTGTGTTGACCTCGTACTTGGCCAGGAAGGCTTTTTGCACTTGTTTGATCACGTCGAATTTGACCGCGTCGTCGCAGTAGAGTTCGATCAGATGGGTAGAGTATAGCTTGGGCAGGTCGGCAAAGTATTCGGAAAGCTTTTTCTTGTCTCTGGACAGAAATTGCAAAACGCGGCAAGCTGCAAACAATCCGTCGTCAATCGGATAGTAATCTTCAAACATGAACATGTGCCCGCTCAGTTCGCCGCCAAACCCAATATTGTCCTCTCGCATTTTTTGCTTGACCAGCGAGTGCCCCGTTTTCCACATGATTGGGACGCCGCCGTGCCGCTTGATATAGTCAATGGTGTTTCTAGAAGCCTTGACATCTACCACCACCTTTTGGCCCGGGTGCCGGCTCAGATAATCGCGCCCCAGGAGCATCACCACGTAATCGGCTTCCAAAAAGTTGCCTTGCTCGTCCACCAATCCCAGGCGGTCGCCATCGCCGTCGAACCCGATGCCCAGTTCTGCGCCAGATTCGACCACTTGCTTTTTGAGATCGGCCATATAGTGTTCTTTTTCGGGGTCGGGCAGGTGGTTTGGAAATCTGCCGTCCAGTTCAGTATAGAGTTCAATCACCTCACAGCCCAACTTTTTAAGCGCCGTGGGGATGGTCAGACCGGCAACACCATTGCCGGTGTCTATAACCACCTTGATCGGACGCGCCAGCTTGATGGTGCTTGCAATCTTGGCAAAATATTCGGGGCGGGCGTCTTTTTCAGAATATTGGCCCTTGCCAGTGGCAAAGGACCCCGCCAAGATGAGATCGCGCAGTTGCATGATCTCATCGCCGCCGACCGGATAGGCCTTTTGGCCCACAATTTTAAAGCCATTATATTCAGGCGGGTTGTGGCTGCCGGTGACATTGATGCCGCCGTCCATATCCCAGATGTACGACGCCGCGTACATCAGCGGCGACGTGCTCAGCCCAATGTCCACCACGTCGCAACCGGTTGAAAGCAAGCCTTCCACCAGGCTGTTTTTGAGCCTTTCGGAACTCTGCCGGTTATCCCTACCCACCACCAGCCGCTTGCCGCCGCGCTGCTGCAAATAGGTGCCGATTCCTTGGCCGATGAATCGGGCCGCCTCTTCTGTCAGGTCATCATCAACCAACCCTCGAATATCATAGGCCCGAAACATTAGGGGATTAACTTGAGCCATTTTGTGTTCCTCCTTATGCGCTAGAGCACGCCGCCCCGCGTGCAATTTAAAATTTCGATCAAGCCACCTTGGGTGTCAGAAGCTTTTTGCACCGCCAGGCAAACTGCTCGCGCCTTGTCGGCCAACTCGGCCTCCGAGTGCCGCTGGTCCGCTTCCAACATGGCGCGGAACAGCGATTCGGTGCCAGAGTAGCGCAGTTCTTTTTTAAGCAAGCCCGGCAGATTGGTGGCCAGGTCTTGCTGGAGCGCTTTTAATTCTTGGATGCCATCTAGCGGCGGCTTGCTGTTCACGTGAGCCGAGGCAATGATTTGCGGTGTTTTCTTGACACAACTCGCCAGCTCGGTCAGCGAAGCAGCGCCCGATTCCACCAAAACCCGGGCGAGATACAACGCGGTTCGAATCCCATCGCCAGTGGTGTGTTGCTCGTCAATCAGCAAGATATGCCCAGATTGCTCGCCACCCAAAGCCAAGGCGCGCGGGTTGGCGCCTTGCCGATCTAGTTTGAGCAGTTCTTCTGCCACATACTTGTCGCCTACTTTGGTCTCGATGAACTTGAATCCTTCCGAGTCAATTAGATCGAGCAAGCCCGAATTGCGCATGCTCGTGGCGACAATTGCGCGCCCCACCAATTGCTTGCGTCGGTCGAGATAACGCCCCAAAATACCGAGCATGTGATCGCCGTCAATAATGTTGCCTTCTTTGTCAAGCAATACTACCCGGTCGGCGTCGCCGTCAAAGGCCAGGCCAAAATCGGCCTCGTATTGGCGCACCAATTCGCCCAAGAGTTGGGGATGCCGCCGGATATGCTCCGAACCTGCCTGGGCATTGATGTTCAAGCCGCTTGGCGTGGCGTTGATCGCAACCACGTTTGCGCCCAGCCGAGTGAAACATTCTGGTCCCAATTGAAAAGCGGCCCCATTCGCGCAGTCCATAACTATTTTGAGGTGATCGAGCCGCAAGCCTGGATGTTCATTCACCAAATCCTCAATATACAATTCGCGCAGGCTGGCGCCGTCCACGCTATGGCCAAAACGCTCTGGCAAGCCTGATTCAAACAGCCCTGGCTCCTGCGCCAGTTTTTCTACCTCGGCTTCAATGGTCTCTCGTAATTTGAACCCCTGAGCATTAAACAGTTTGACGCCATTTTCGTGCACCGGGTTGTGTGAGGCGGAAATCACTATGCCCGCCTGCGCGCCTGATTGGCGGACCAGGTAAGCCACGCCAGGGGTGGTTATCACGCCCAAGTCAATAACATTAGCGCCGCCCGTTAACAATCCGGCCGTCAGGGCGCTTTGAAGCATTTGGCCTGAATGGCGTGTGTCGCGCCCGATGACGGCGCTTGGTCGTTGGTTGGAATGGAGCAAAACCTGGGCTGTTGCCAAACCCAGCCGCAGCACAAAGCTAGGCTCTAGCGGGAATTTGCCCGCTTGCCCGCGAATGCCATCTGTGCCGAATAATTTGGGTGCGCTCATGCTTTTTGTAATTTTAAATCTGAATCTGGAATTTTAAATTTGAAATTTCAAATTTAAAATTCATCTTCTCAGCGTCGTCATCTCGCTCACATCGGGGAAGCGCTCGCCCCGTTCCAAGGCTGCCAGGTCGGCGTCCACCATCATGTGGATCAACTCGGTAAAGCTCACCTGGGGTTCCCAGCCTAGTTTCTGCCCGGCTTTGCTGGGGTCACCCACCAACAAGTCCACCTCGGCTGGACGCACAAAGCGCTGGTCAACCACCACATAATCCTCGTAATCTAACCCCACGTGCCCAAAGGCCACCTGGCACATTTCGCGGATCGAATGGGTTTCGCCGGTGGCAATGACATAGTTGTCCGGCACGTCTTGTTGCACCATCAACCACATGGCCCGCACATAATCGCCGGCAAAGCCCAGGTCGCGCTTGGCTTCCAGGTTGCCCAGGCGCAGCTCTTTGGCGCGCCCGGCCTTGATGGCGGCCACCCCCAGCGCGATTTTGCGCTCGACAAACTCGATGCCTCGCCGGGGCGAGCCGTGATTGAACAAGATGCCCGAAGAAGCGTGCAGGCCATAACTTTCGCGATAGTTCACGGTTATCCAATGTCCATACACTTTGGCTACGCCGTAAGGGCTGCGTGGATAAAAAGGCGTTTTTTCAGTCTGCGGCACTTGCTGGACTTTGCCAAACATTTCCGATGAACTGGCCTGGTAGAAACGAATGTCCTTGTTTACCATCATAATAGCATCTAGCAAGCGCGTCACACCCAGGGCGGTCACTTCGCCTGTCAGCAAGGGCTGCTGCCACGAAGTTGGCACAAACGATTGCGCCGCCAGGTTGTAAATTTCGGTCGGTTTGAATTCGCGCAGCAGGCCGATGAGCGACGCTTCATCAAGCATGTCGCCTTGCACTAACGTGATCTTGTCCTGAATGTGGCGCAGGCGGTCCAGATTGACAGTGGAACTACGTCTCACCATGCCGATCACTTTGTAACCCCGCTCAAGCAAAAACTCGGCCAGATAGCTGCCATCCTGCCCCAGAATTCCAGTGATTAAAGCGATTCGATTTGACACCCTATCTCCTTTATGACCAAAGACCGATGACAAATGACCAACATTATTTGTCGTCAGTCGTTGGTCATTCGTCAGATTACTTGATTGCGCCAATAGTTCAGCACATCTTGCAGCGTTTGCTCGAATGGAATGGTGGGGGCCCAGCCTGTGGCTGCCCGCACCTTGCTATTGTCGCAGTAGGCAATGGGCGTATCGGACGGGCGCATGAGTTGAGGATCGAGTTCGACGCGGATTTGCAACCGGCTGAATGATAACAGTGTATCCAAAAGGGCGCGAACGGCGCGCGGCTGCCCCGAGCCGATATTGTACACCTCGCCCGGCTGGCCCAGAGTAGTAACCAAATGATAAGCGCGCACCATATCTCGCACGTCACTAAAGTCGCGCTGCGAATCTAGTTTGCCCACTCGAATGACTGGCTCTTGCTGGCCGGCTTCGATTTGCGCGATTTGCCTGGCAAAGGCCGATGCCACAAACTTGTCTGATTGGCGCGGACCAATGTGGTTGAATGGGCGGACGCGCACGCACGGGAGCTGGTGGCTGAGAAAGTATTGCAACCCCAGATAATCCTGGGCGATTTTGCTGACGGCGTAAGGGCTATTGGGCCGCAGGGGCGTGTCTTCGCGCAGCGGCAGGTCGCTGGCCTGTACCAGCCCATATTCTTCATTCGAGCCAATCACCAGCACGCGCGGCCTGGCCCCTAGCTGAACCAGGGCATCTAAAATGTTGGTCTGGGCGCGAATATTATTTTCCAGCGTGTCCCAGGGATCATTCCACGAGACCGGCACATAGGCTTGCGCCGCCAGGTGGAAAATCACCTCTGGGGCTTGCTGGTCAAGCAAGCTGCGCACGGCTGCGCGGTCACGCAAGTCTACTTCCAGGCAAGTGGCGCGAGGGTCAAGGTGTGAACAATCTAGCCCTGGCAAAGTGCACCCTGCTACTTGCCAATCTGTTTTCTGCAAAAGATAATCAGCCAGGTGGCTGCCGGCAAAGCCGGCCATTCCAGTGATGAGCGCGCGCAAGAGCTTGTCTCCCTGAAAAATGATATGACGAGTGGATTATACCTTATTTCACAGTGCCGGGCAACAAGACGCCCACCGGTTTCAAAATTGCCCGCCGCTTAACTAGAGGACGCCCGAATCTATACAGATACCGGGCGTCCAGCGCTTTTGGAGAGCGAGTTGCTTACTTGAATTTAAAGCTCTTGTGCATGTCGTCAAAAATCTTGAGGTTTTGGTCCATGTTCTTTTCTGGGGTGATGCCCATGACGACGACGGCAGAGCCATCATCGCGCTTGGCGATGGCAATATGAATGCCTACCTTGCCCATCTTGTCATCATCGCCCTTGGCAATGAGGATTTTGCCGTTAGCGCCGCCGATGGTGGTGTCGCCTTCCTTGATGATATCTACTTTATCTGCCTCGGTGGGAGACATTTCCTTCATGGCCTCGTCCAGGTCGCCCAGGTCTGTGGCCATCTCTGCTGGCAGCACCATGATGATGATGACGGGGTCGGTGGAGACCAGTTTTTCAAAGTCCATGGCTTCCATGTCTTCTGGGTTGAGCTGCGCAGAAGAGAAAAAGGCCATGGTCATGCCAAAAAGGTCCATGTTGTTCTTTTGCCACTCTTTGGGGTAATCAATCGTAAAGGTGCTGCTGTCGTATTTGTCCATGGAAACGCTGGGGGCGCTGCTTGTGCCGCCGCAGGCCAGCAGGGTGGCTACCAGCACCAGCAAGGCAATCATTGGATAAAAAGATTTACGCATCGGGTATTCTCCTTTAAAAATTTGTTCTGTTAAAAGAACTCTTGTCGTACCAAGAGACTATCCTAAAATTGGCTTTTTTGTATTGGCGAAATGAGATTTTAGGATAGGCCCTAACTCGCCAGCGATTAACAAATTGGCTTATGAATCATCTCCTTTCCGGCTTGGATAGGCACCTAATTTTGGGCCTGATTGTCTGATATGGTCAGGCGCAGGTAAGCTTCCATAAACTCGTCTAACCGGCCATCGAGCACGGCTGAGGTGTTGCCGGTTTCGTGGTCGGTGCGATGGTCTTTGACCATCTGATACGGGTGCAATACATACGAGCGAATTTGGCTGCCCCATTCGGCGCTGACGTGAGCGCCTTTTAGTTCGGCCAGCTCCTGGCGGCGTTTGTGTTCTTCAACCTCGGCCAGCCGCGCCCGCAACACCTTCATGGCGTTTTCGCGGTTTTGGGTTTGGCTGCGCTCGTTTTGGCAAGAAACTACCAGGCCGGTGGGCAGATGGGTGATGCGAACGGCGGTCTCATTCTTTTGCACGTGTTGGCCGCCGGCGCTGGAAGCGCGAAAGGTTTCCAGCCTGAGGTCTTCCGGGCGGATGACCAGTTCGCTACTTTCGCCAATGTCTGGCCAGGCTTCTACCAGCGCAAACGAGGTGTGGCGGCGGTGGGCGGCATCGAATGGGCTGAGCCTGACCAGCCGGTGGACGCCCTTTTCGGTGCGCAGATAGCCAAAAGCATATTCGCCTTCGATGGAAATGGTGGCGCTTTTGATGCCGGCTTCGTCGCCGGCCATGTCGTCCAAGATGGCGCTCTTAAAGCCATGCTGCTCGGCCCAGCGCAGGTACATGCGCATAAGCATAGCCGCCCAATCTTGAGCATCTACCCCGCCGGCCCCGGCGTGGATGGCCAGAATGGCATCGCCCTGGTCGTGCTGCCCCGAGAGCAGCAAGGTAAACTCGCGGCGCTCCAATTCCTGCTCCATCTGCCCGGTTTCATCTTGCACTTCGACAATCAGTGCCTCGTCCGATTCGAGCGTGGCCAGGTCTAGCAGCTCTAGCGCATCGCGGGCGCGGGTGTGCAGCTTGGCCCACCCATCTACTTTATGGCGCAGCCCGGTCAACTGGCGCATCGTTTCCTGGGCTTTTTCAGGATCGTTCCAAAAATCCGGCGCCGAGGCGCGCTGTTCTAGCTGTTCAATCTCTTGTTGCTTGCTGGCTATGTCAAAGACGCTCCAGCAGTTTGGCGATTTTGGTGTCCAGTTCGGTTAATCGAAATCTCAACTCGTCCACAACACAACTCCTAGATGAATTTGTTTTTTCTGCCTTGCAGCGCTGATCTTGAAGAAAAGCGCGCGATATCTAAAATGTATCGCCAATAAGTCATTTTGGAATATCCCCGTACTCTGGAATGCATGGTGATAGGGATTTCGGATACTCTAGCGCCATTTTCAACCATCCGTACTAGAAAGATGGGGACTGGAATGAAAGATTCTTCTTTCCAAGGGATGGAATTTTGATCTATTTTCAAGAAAATATGTCTTGTAAAGGCGCGAAAAGAGGTGGTAATCTCTCTAATGCCGCGCAATCCCAACATGGCGCGGATGAGTTGGTTTGCTCCAATGCTCAACCCCTGCCTATACCAGGGCATTCTGTTTGTGCTGCCCTTTACAAAGCGAGAGCCTATAACGACGTCGTATCCTTTTGTAATCTCGTCCAGCAACCTAGGTATGTCAGCCGGGTTGTGTTGAAAATCAGCGTCCATTTCAACCAACACGTCTGCTCCCAAGGTTTCAATGCCATATCTAAACCCATTGTACAAGCCTAGTCCTATGCCTCGTTGTGATATGGTCAGTAGATGCACCCTGGGGTTGGAATCGGCCATTTTCAAGACGATATCTGCCGTCCTATCTTTCGATGAGGAATCAGCCACAACAACTTGCAATTCGAATGATTCAACTTGTTTTTGTTCCGATAATACCTCTGCCACAATATCGGCTATATTTTGCTCTTCATCATACGTTGGAATAACAACGGCGGCTTGTCTAGAGTCGCGAACGTTAAAAGGTTTCATTTCGCCAGGGCAAACAAGCCAATGTCAGGATAGCGGCCTAATCGAACAAGCCATCTACAAACGCTTGCGGGTCAAATTCGGCCAAATCGCCCATCTTTTCGCCGGTGGCCATAAAGCGGATGGGCAAGCCCAGGCCGTTGGCAATGGAAAAGACCATGCCACCCTTGGCGGTGCCGTCAAGCTTGGCGATGATCACGCCGGTGGCCTTGACCGAGTCGCGGAAAAGCCGCGCCTGGGTCAGAGCATTTTGGCCGGTGGTGGCGTCAATCACTACCAATGTTTCGTGCGGCGCGCCTGGCAGGGCCTTGGCTGCCACATTGCGCACTTTGGCTAGTTCCTGCATCAAGTTGTACTTGGTGTGCAAGCGGCCGGCAGTATCGGCAATGACCAGATCGGCGTTGCGCGCCTGAGCCGCCTTGATGGTATCGAACACAATCGCGCCAGGGTCGGCGCCGGGTTGGCCGCCGATGAGCGGCACGCCTACCCGCTCGGCCCAGATATCGAGCTGCTCCCCGGCGGCGGCGCGAAAGGTATCGGCCCCGGCCAATAGGATGGCGCGTCCGCGCTGTTTGTAATACGAGGCCAGCTTGGCAATGCTGGTGGTCTTGCCAGAGCCGTTGACGCCAACGATCATGATGACCGACAGCGGGCGTGTGGCGTCAAGGTCCATGGGGGGCGCATCGCCCAACAGCCCGCGCAATTCACCCTTGAGCGCCGCTTGAAGTTTGCTGGCGAGCGTTATGCCATCGCGCTCTATGCGGGCGCGCAGGCGATCAATTAAAATCAGCGTGGTATCTACGCCTACATCGGCCTGGATGAGCAACGCCTCTAGCTCGTCCCAGGTTTCGGGGTTGATTTCGGTTTGGCCCAATAGGGTGGCCACGCGCCCAAAAACAGTTTCACGGGTGCGGGTCAAGCTATCACGAATTGAAGCAAACTTGCCTAGCATCAGTTTTGGGAAAATCCTTCCTTTTAAGGTGAAAAGATTATACCCCAAAGGGAGTGGCTTGACAAAGCTTGGAAACCAACGCCCCCCGTGTTATAATCACTTACACTGTAGCAAACAGGAGCCTTATGATTAACACTCTAGCTTCGGTACATAGTTTGTCGGTTGTCGTCCCAGCGTATAATGAACAAGCCAATGTTGGCGCGGCTGTTGAGGGCGTCTCGCGCGTCATGCAGTCGCTTGGCCTGGAATATGAAATCATTGTCGTCAACGATGGCAGCCGCGATGGCACGGGCGAGGTGGCGCGCGGCTTGTTGCCAACCATTCCCCAGCTCAACCTGGTGGAGCATTTTCCCAACCGTGGCTATGGCGGCGCGCTCAAGGCCGGGTTTGCGGCGGCCAAGTGCGAATGGATTGCGTTTGTGCCAAGCGACAACCAGTTTGACTTTGGCGAAATCGAACTCATGCTGGCCCACGCAGGCAAAGCCGATATTGTGAGCGGTTATCGCGCGAATCGCCAAGATACCTTGATCCGCAGGCTCAACGCCTTGGGCTGGAATACGCTGGTGCGGGTGTTGTTTGGCTATTTGTCCCGCGATATTGATTGCGGCTTTAAATTGTTCAAGCGCGAGTTGCTGGATCACATTCATATCGAATCCAACGGTGCGATGATTGACACCGAGTTTCTGGCCGGGGCGCGGGCGCGCGGCTACAAGGTTGCCGAGGTGCCCGTGACACACTTGCCGCGCACGGCGGGGAATCCTACCGGCGCTAATCTCAAAGTGATTTTCAAGGCCTTTCGTGATCTGGCGCGCTTTCGGCTGCGGCTGTGGCGAGAATTGAGAGAGGAAATGGGTAGACAGGGTAAGAGATGACAGAATTGACCCACGTAGATGAAGGCGGGCGCGCCCGCATGGTAGATGTGGGCGGCAAGACCGATACGCACCGTGTGGCGGTGGCGCGCGGTGAGGTGCGCATGAAGCCGGAAACGCTGGCGCTCATCCAACAAAACGCGCTGGCCAAAGGCGACGCGCTGGGCGCTGCGCGCATTGCGGGCATTATGGCTGCCAAGCGCACCTGGGAACTGATTCCATTGTGCCATCCTCTATCGCTCACTCATGTTGCGGTCGAGTTCGAATTTATTGAAGCGGACAACCCAGACAGCTTGCCTGGTATCGAGATTACGGCAGTGGCCGAAACCGTTGGCAAGACAGGCGTGGAGATGGAAGCCCTCACCGCTGTTGGCGTGGCGGCGCTGGCCATTTATGACATGGGCAAAGCTGTAGATCGCGGCATGTGGATTACGAACGTGCGACTGGTGGAAAAGCGTGGCGGAAAGAGTGGCACATGGATAGAGGGCCAAAGGGACAAGGGGACCGAGGAACAGGGAGAGTAGAGATGAAAATTGCGGTCAAGTTGTTTGCAACGATGCGCGACAAGGTGGGCAAGAAAGAGGTCTCAGTGCAGTTGCCCGAAGGGGCGACGATTGCGGCGCTGCGCGAGCAATTGCTGGCCGAGTACCCCGCTCTGACCCCTGTGATGGATTCTGGCATCTTTGCCGTCAACCGGCAGTTTGCTTCTCTCGATACTGTGCTTGTCGCCGGCGATCAAGTGGCGCTATTCCCGCCTGTTTCTGGCGGCGCCGGGCCAGCCCATAATTTGCCAGAGCTGTGCCAGATTGCCAGCCATAAACTTGATGTAAATCAAGTCGTTCGTCGCCTGACCTTGCCGACGACCGGCGCGGTGGTGACATTTACCGGCACCGTGCGCGCGGCTGATAAAGATGGGCGGCAGGTGAGGCAATTGCATTACGAGGCCTATGCCGCAATGGCCCAAGCCAAACTGCGCCAGGTGGCCGCCGAGATGCGCCAGCGTTTTCCTGCTGTCGAGGGTATTGCGCTCATTCAGCGAGTGGGCGTGTTGGAGGGCGGCGAGCCAACGATTGTGGTGGCCGTGTCATCACCGCACCGTGACCAGGGCTGCTTTGAGGCCGCCCGCTATGGCATTGATCGCATCAAGGAAATTGTGCCGGTGTGGAAACAAGAAATCGGTCCAGAGGGCGAGGTGTGGGTCGAGGGGCATTATCAGCCGAAAGCGGGGGACTGATAGGATGAATCCTCATCGCATTGTCATCACTGGTCTGGGAACGATAAACCCATGCGGGCACGGCGTGCAGGCCACCTGGGATAATATTATCAACGGCCGCAGCGGCGTGGCGCCCATCAGGCGTTTTCCTACTGATGACCTCAATGTCAAAATCGCTGCCGAGGTAAAAGACTATGACCCGACGCAGTACATGGACGCCAAAGAAGCGCGCCGGCGCGACCGCAATTGCCAGTTTGGCGTCATTGCCGCCCGCGAAGCGGTGCGCCACGCCGGCCTGGTTGTAGATCAAAGCAATGTCTTTGATGTAGGGGTATTCATTGGAACGGCGGTGGGCGGGTTGAATAGTTATTATGACGTGTGCAGCGCGCACATTCAGTATGGGCCGCGGCGGGTGGGGCCACTGACGATTCCGCTGATTTTGGGTGATAGCGCCGGCGGGCATGTGGCGTTGGAACTGGGCGCGCGGGGGCCAAACTTTGCGCCGGTCAGTTCGTGCGCGGCTGGCACCGACGCTATTGGATTGGCCTATCACACTATTCTGCGGGGCGCTGCGTTGGCAATGCTGGCCGGCGGCACCGAGGCGACCATTTCGCCCCTGGGCATGGCAGCGTTTGATGCGCTGCGAGCCATGTCTCGCCGCAATGACGACCCGGCGGGGGCTTCCAGGCCGTTTGCCGCCGATCGAGATGGATTGGTGATGGGCGAGGGGGCGGCCGTGCTGGTGTTGGAGCGGCTGGATGTTGCGCTGGCGCGCGGCGCGCGGCCCTTGGCCGAAATTGTGGGTTATGCCAGCACCGATGATGCGTTTCACATTACTGCGCCGGCGCCCGATGGCGAGGGAGCGATGATGGCCATAAAGCGCGCGCTTGAAAGCGCGCAAATGTCGCCAGATGAGATTGACCACATCAACGCGCATGGCACGGCCACACAGCTCAACGATCCCATCGAGACGGCTGCGATCAAAGCGGCCTTGGGCCAACGAGCCTATTCCATTTCTGTCAGCGCCACCAAATCTATGACGGGGCACATGATGGGCGCAACGGGCGCGTTGGAATCTATCTTTTGCGTGTTGGCGCTGCAAGACGGCGTTCTGCCGCCCACCATCAACTTGCACTCGCCCGACCCGGCGTGCGATTTGGATTACGTGCCCAATGTGGCGCGCCGCCAGGCCATTTGCGCGGCCATGAACAATTCGTTTGGGTTCGGCGGACATAACAGTGTGCTGATTTTCAGGCGATTTGAATAGAGTCTATCAAAAATAGCGCAGCCAATGCCCCATACGTTGGCGGGCTGGCACACTTGCACCTGCGCTGCGCTTGGCGCAAGTGCAGGTGTAGGGATACCAGTCCTGCTATTTCCGATAATATTCAATGTCAGGAGGTTGATTGATTGGAAGATACACAACAATCTAGCACAGAACTCGTGGAACCTGAGGGAACCCCAGACCAGTCCAAGTTCTCCGACTTGCCGGTTTTTCAAGATTCTGCGCTGCTGGTGCGGGCCATGACCCATCGCTCGTACCTCAACGAGCACCCCGAGTTGGCGCTGGAAGATAATGAGCGATTGGAATTTTTGGGCGATGCTGTGCTAGATTTTGTCAGCGCGGCCTGGCTCTACAATCGCTTTCCAGAAGCCAAAGAGGGCCGCCTCACCAGCCTGCGCGCGGCGCTGGTCAAGACCGAAATGCTGGCCGAACTGGCCGCGCAATTGGAGCTGGACCAGCACATTTTGACGGGCAAAGGCGAGCGCGAAAGCGGCGGACGCAAGCGCAACAGCATGCAGGCCGACGCTTTTGAGGCCCTGGTGGGCGCGCTGTATCTCGATAGCGGCCTGGAGGTTGCCCGCCAATTAGTGGAACCGCTGTTTGCGGCAGCGGTTGAGCACATTATTGCCGCCGAGCTTGACCGCGACGCCAAGAGCATCTTGCAAGAATGGAGCCAGGCCGAACGGGCGCTGACGCCGCGTTATCGCACGGTAGGCTCTGAAGGGCCGGACCATGCCAAGGTGTTTACGGTAGAAGTGTGCCTTGGCGATGAGGTGGCGGGCTGCGGCGAAGGTTCGAGCAAACAGGCCGCCACGCAAGCTGCCGCCAGCGATGCCATCAAGCGCCTGCAAATCATTTGGCCTGCCCGTTCGCTGCACGAATGACCTGGGCAAAACAACCGCGTGCTGAAAATTGTGGCTCTCCTGGGTTTAACGAGCAATCGCCCTGAGCGGAGCGCCAGAGGCGCATAGTCGAAGGGTGCTTTTCCCGCCAAAAGCGGGAGAACCAAAATTGTGCAATCCCGTAGCGAGACCCGCCAGGTTGTCGCTACCACGGCTAGCAGGCTGTCGGAGAGCGGGCTGGTAGGCTCGTAGTGCGCGCTTCAGCGCGCTAAAGCGCGCACTACGAACGGCCCTCTCCGACAAGCTCCTAGGGCGTGATGGTTGCCGTGATCTCTAGCGTGGGGGTCAGTGTGACGGTAGGCGTGGGTGTTGGCGTGGGCGGCACTGTGCGAAACATCAATACCCAAACGGCATAGGCGGTTTGGGTGGGCACGTTAGATGGGCAAACCTCGGCCTTGAGGTTGCTCACCAGGGGCGAGGCCGATGTGCCTACGCTAACGTTGTAGGCTATGCCCGGCTTCATGTCAAAATCGCCATAGCCGCTTCCCAGTTCTGGCTTGAGGCCGGTCAGCAGCCGGTCTGCGCCACCATCCCAGTTGACCCACACTTCCACGCCGGGAATACCCTGGCCATCTGCGCCCTCAACATTGACGTGAATTTGTGAATTGCCGATGCCGGTTTTGCACACCCGGTCTTGAGAGATGATCAGATAATTGGGCAGCGGGGTAGGGGTAGGTGTGAGGGTGGGCAATGGCGTGGGCGTGGGGGGCAGCACAAAGGTGGGTGATGGCGTTGCCGATGATGGGGGCGTCAGCGTTGGGGATGGCTCTGGGTTGGGAGTAGAGGTGGGCACCGGCGTAGCCAGGTAGATAATCATCTCTGGCGTGCGCGCACCCAGACGGTCGGCCAGGCGAGCCAGCGCGCGCAGGATGGGCGGTGGTTGAAATTCGGCCACGGCCTGCCTAAAGACCGCTCCCACGCTCTCTTTAATGTCTGGCTCGCCCAGGCTGTTCAGGCGGAATTCCGCCCGTCCCCAATCATCCTCCACCGTGTACGAAGCGGCCACCAGCTTGATCCAGGTGGGGCGATATTGAGGCTCTAGCTCGGCTGGGGTGAGATAGATGAATTCAACCGGCATGATGAACCAGGAAAAAACAAGCCCGGCAATGATGCCGATCACCACAACAATCAAGCCTATGCCCACAGAAGAATGAGAATCCATAGCTTAGCGCGCCATATAGGGTTCCAATTCGGGCAGGCGGGTGCCCAGGGCCGCCGCCAGGCGCGCCAGGCGACCAAGGTCTTCGGGTGGCATGCCCTCGGCGATGGCGGCTTGCCCACGCTCGGCCACCATCGCGCCCAGGTCAGCATAGCCCAGCTCGCTCAATCGCTGCGTGGCGGCAGCCAAATCGCCATCCAGGCTGTAAGCTTGTGCGGTCATTAAAATATAATCGGCTTGCCACATTGGGTCCAGCTTGGCGGGGCTGGTGAGCGGAATGTTGATGGGAAACCACCAGCCGATTGCCGCGCCAATGCCAAACCCCACGGCCAGCCCAATGATGATGATGAATAGTGCTCGACGCATAGTGTTATAAAAAGAATGGCCGTTCCCATGTAGAGAGCGGCCCGGATTATTACTCCCCCAATGGGGAAAGTGCCTTGGTGCACAGATGCCGAAGGAGGGAATCGAACCCTCATGAGCATAGCCCACACGATTTTGAGTCGTGCGCGTCTGCCAGTTCCGCCACTTCGGCGCAAGAGCTAGTATAATCGAGGGCGCAAAAAGTGTCAAGCGCAAAAATCTCTAGTTTCCATATGCCCGTATCTGGCGCATCCCCCATGCTGCTCTACCTGGAAGCTGGAGCAAAAGTTAGGGATTCTTTTTCGAGCGTATCTGCTTGGCTTTTTGCTGCAAATCCTGGAAATATTCGGTGCCGGTGATTTCGGCTACCTGCTTGGCTTTTTTGACCTCGTCAATCTCGATGCGCAGTTGCTCGATCTGTTCCTTCAAAGAGCGTTCCCGCTCAATTACCTGGGCGGCGTTTTGGATGGCGATGGCTGCCTGCGGCGCGATGGTTTCCAAGAGCTGTTGGGTGTGTTCGTCAAAGGCCGCCTTTTGGGCGCTGACGAGTTCGAGCGTGCCAACCAGTTTTTGGTTTGCGATGAGGGGCACCCCCAAGTAGCTGTTCAGCTTTATGCCCTCGGCGACGTGGCGCGCAAGCGGCTGTTGAGCTTGGTGGCTGTCTACATCAGAGACGAGCAGGCTGGCGCGCTTTTGTCCGATCCAGCCTGTGTAGCCTTTATCCAACGGGTAGCTTGCGCCGCTGGTATCTGCCACGATGCCATTGGGACCGGCCCAGGCTCGCGCGCGCAAGACGTTTTCTTTTTCGTCATAGAGGCAGATTTCTGCCGCGTTATAGGCAATCATCCGCTGCACTTGCTCCAGCACGCTTTGCAAGGTTGGGTCCAGTTCCAGGTTGGCGGTGATGTCTTGACTGATCTGGTAAATGGTTTTGAGTTCGGTATCGCGCTGCTTGAGCGACAGCGCCATGCTGTTGAAATGGGTCGAGGCAATGCCAATCTCGTCGTTAGAACTGACGGTGATGTGCTCATCTAGCTTGCCCGCCTGCACGGCCGTCATGCGCTGGCTGAGCGTTTCCAGCGCCTCGACCAGCGTGGCGCCCGAGGTGCGGGCCAGCACGATTGCGGCTGCAATGCCGGCGACGGTCGTCAAAATTTCCAAGCCGAGCAGGTTGGGCAAGTATTGGGTTGGCTGCGGCGAATGGGCAATTTGCACGGCATAGCCATAAGAGAGAGTGGCTAAAAGCAGCATTGGAATTGCGCCTACCGCAAAAAAGACGAGCAGGCGCATCCGCACCGTCAGCCTAAAGGCCGGGGTTTTGACCAGCTCGCCTTCTGCAAAGAAAAGCGGCAGTTCCGATTTCCATGCCCGTTCGACCAAAAAATAGTTGAGAATGGCTGTGACCGGCCCCGCGATGACTATGCCGCCCACCAGAACTTGGGCCAGAACAGCCCAGTTGAATTGCCCGGCCTGCAAGCCAATGCTGTTGAGCGCGCCAAAGCCCAGGCTGGCCAGGCACCACATCACAAAGGTTGTGATGGCCGACCCGGCGGGCAGGTTGAGCGCCTGTCGTTGAATTGAAAGGGAGGGCGGCTGGGCAGGCGCATTTTCGGCGGCCTGCCGGTACCAGGCAAGCATCATCGCTTGCTGGCGTGTTGAAAAACGGTTGGCGGCGGCCACCAAGATAATGACCGATAGGACAGCCAACCCCATGCTCAGGCCGGTGCTCATGAGGGTTTCTGCCCCGGTGTTCCATTGCATGTTGCTAAAGTAGAACACGATGAGGGCCGCGCCGCAGGCATTAGAGACCAGGCTGATGGTGGATAGCCGCCGCATCGTTCGCTGGTAGCGGTTAATTGGCTTCATGAAACCTCCCTTCTCCGCGCTCTCTATATCTCTGATAGATTGGGTCAAGGTGTGGCGCATGTTCCCAATGATACAATCATACTTTACAAATGCTTCTGAGGCAAATGAGGTCTGTTGGGCGCAGTGGACGCTAATGGCAAAACAGGATAAAATACACGTTAGAGTCTACCGGAAATAACGTAGCCAACGTATCCCCACACCTGCACTTGCGCCAAGCGCAGCGCAGGTGCAAGCCTGCCCTGCCTGCACCTGTGGCGCAGGCACAGGTGGACGGGGGCAGTCCAGGGTGTACGTTGGCGGATGGGCCTGGGGATGCCCATCCTGCTATTTCCGATAAGGTCTATTAGAGAAACTAGCATAGAGGCAAAGTATATGGAACGACCAGACCTGAGCAATATTGATCCTGCTGTGCAAGCTTACATTGAGGCGCTAGAGGCCGAGCTCGAACTCTTGAAACAAACTGAGACGAGGGCGGACCAAAGCGCCGAACAAGCGGTCCCCCTTGAACCTGACGAACCCCCAACTACATTCAATGTGATTACGGTCAGCACGGGCGGCATCGCCAAGCGCACTCCTCGCCACCTGTATCCCAGGCAGCGCCGGGGCGGCATGGGCATCTTTGACCTGGATACTCCAGAAGATGATCCCCCCGCTTTCCTGGCCGTCGCCGACGCCAGCCAGGAATTGATCTTGCTCACCAACTTGGCGCGCGCGTTTCGCATGTCCGTTAGCGAACTGCCACAAGCGCCGGTGCGCAGCAAGGGGCAATCCATCCTGGCGCGGCTGCGCTTGCGCCAAGGCGAGCGTCTGGCGGCTGTGCTGCCCAACCAAAACAGCGGCTATGTGGCGCTGGCCAGCCGCAAGGGGATGGTGCGCTGTCTGCGGCATCATTACTTTGGCGAACAGCTCGATTCTGAAATTACGCTGTACAATTATGACACCTTTGGCCCGCTGGTGGCGGCTTGCTGGACGCCGGGCGATGGTGATCTTTTTATTGCCACTCGGCAGGGGCGCGCTATACGCTTTTCTGAAAAGCAGGTCTCGGTGCAGGGCAGCCCAGGCATCCGCCTGGAAGGGGATGATGCGGTGGTGGGCCTTGCACCGGTGCGGCAAGACAGCGCCGTTTTTCTGCTCGGCGCAGACGGCAAGGGCACCATTCGCCTGATGACGGGGTTCAGCCCCAACAAAGCGCCCGGCGCTGGCGGCAAGATTGCGATGAATAGCGATTGTCTTGTGGGCGCGCTGACGGTGAGTGAAGCTGATGATGTGTTCGCCATTTCACGGCTTGGCAAAATCATTCGCTTCAAGGCCGCCGAGGTGCCGGCCAAAGAGGGGGTGGTGCAGGGTGTCAACTGTATGGCCTTGCGCGCCGATGAGACCGTGGCTGTGAATCAACCCTGTAACGGCTGAGAGTTACATTCGGAGAATATCGATGAGTCTTTTGGCTGTGCTGTTGGCCCTATTTCCCGTTATCCTCATTTTCTTGCTGCTCACCTTGCGCCACACGGCGGCCGATGTGGCGGGCATTATTGGGTGGATTGCCACAGTAGCGGTGGCGTGGTTGTACTTTCAAACGCCGCTGGCGGTGGCGCTGCAGGCCAGCCTGGGCGGGGTAGTGGCCTCGCTGCCGATTGCGCTGGTGGTAGCTGCCTCGATTTTGCAAATAACGGTCATGCTCGAAACGGGGGCGATTGCGCGGATTGTGGCGCTGGTCAAGTGCATAGCGCCCGGCGAGCAGGTAGTGCAGATCATGCTCATCAACATTGGCTTTGGCACGCTGCTGACGGCGCTGGGAGCGGTGCCGGTTTCGATTTTGCCGCCGATCATGATGGCGCTGGGCTATTCTTCGTTTGCAGCCATTGCCTTGCCGGCCCTTGGCTACGATGCCTTGTGCACCTATGCGCTGCTGGGCATTCCGGTGGTGGTGTTTGCCAATTTTGTGGGGCAGCCGGTAGACCAGGTGGGCGGCTATTTCGCGCGCTTTATGCCCGTCATCAGCACCTGCATCGCGTTTGGCATGTTGTGGCTGGTGGGCAAGTGGAAGCTGATGTGGCAGGGGGCTATTCCTACCCTGTTGGCCGGGCTGACGGCGGGCTTTATCGCTGTGGGGATGAATGCGCTGGGGCTGGTGACGATTACGGGCATTGCCGCTGGATTGGGTGTGATGGTGGTGATGCTGGCCTATCTCAAGCTGACCGGGCGCAAATGGATTGACCGCATCGCGCTGACTGAAGGCGATCTGGACGCCGAGCGCAAGATGCCTTTGTGGGCGGCGGTTTCGCCGTGGATTATTCTGACGGTGTTTTCGCTGTTGGTCAATGCGCCCTTTTTGCCGTTCTTTGACCTCACCTTCAAAACGCTGGCCATGCCGCTAGAGGTGATCCCCGGCGCGCCAGAAAAGGTGCGGCTGTTTTGGCAGGCTTATTTTTGGATTTTGGTCAGCACGCTGTTGGCGCTGCCTTTTCTGCGGCCAACGCGCGAACAGCTTGCCGGCTCGCTGCGCAAATGGTGGAAGCGAGCGCCCCGGCCTGTGACGGCGGCGGCGGTGTTTTTTGCCGTTGCGTATGTCATCAACCATTCGGGCAAAGGGGCCGATTGGCAACTGACCGACGCTGGGCGCAACATGGTGCAGGTGGTGGCGGGCGCTTCGGCGGGCGTGTTTGGGCAGTTTTATCCCTTTATTGCGCCGTTTCTGGGATTGTTGGGCGGGTTCATCAGCGGCTCTGAGACTTCGTCCATTGCCATGCTGACGGCGCTGCATCTTTCTACAGCGGAAAAGATTGGCGCCATCGGCCTGCTGGTTGCCGCGGCCAGCGGCATTGGCGGCGGGTTGGCCAGCGTCATTTCGCCGGCCAAGCTGCAAAATGCCGCTGCCAGCATAGACCGCATCGGCGAAGAATCCCAGGTCATTGGCTCAGCCTTTGTCATCTCGCTGGTTATCACCTCCATTTGTGCCATCATGGCATTGTTGTGGGCCTTTTGAAATGGGGGGTGTGCTTGTGGTGGGGGCGGGGGCCGGCGGGCTGATGGCAGCTGGCCGCGCCGCTGAGATGGGCGCGCAGGTGCTCTTGCTGGAAAAGACCGAGCGTCCCGGCAAAAAAATCCTCATCAGCGGCAAGACCCGCTGCAACCTGACCAACGTCAGAGCGATGGACGAGTTTGTGGCCATGTACGGCCCGAATGGGCGATTTTTGCGCAGCGCCTTTCACCGCTTTTTCCGCGATGACTTGGTGGCGCTTTTGGCGCGCTATGGCGTAGAAACCAAGGTCGAGCGCGGCGGGCGCATCTTTCCCGCTTCGGATGATGCCGGTGATGTTGTGGCCGCTTTGGAGCGTTACCTGGCCGAGGGCGGCGTCGAGCTGCGCACCCAAACCCACGTGACAAATATACAGGTGGAAAGAAATCAGGTTTTTAATAAAAACCTGGTTTCTCGTGTGCTCGACGTGCAAACGGCGCAGGGAGATTACCCCGCCGACGCGGTGATTTTGGCCACAGGCGGCGCTTCGTACCCGGGCACCGGCTCGACCGGCGATGGCTACAAGATGGCGCAGGCGTTGGGCCACACCATTGTCAAGTTGCGCCCGGCGCTGGTGCCGCTGGCTGTTTGCGATGACGAGGTAGAGCGCGCCAAGAGCATGCAAGGGGTGAGCTTGCGCAATGTGCGCTTGACGGCCTTTCAATGCCGCGCCGACGAGATTGACCCCCACCTTACACCGGCCTATGATACCGGCCGCGGCTTGCCCAAGCGCCCGCGCCCGCCCATCATCGAAAGCCGGCAGGGCGAGCTGATGATGACGCATTTTGGCCTCGGCGGGCCGGTCACGCTGCTGATGAGCCTGGCGGTGACAGAGGCGCTGGAGTGCGGCCCGGTGAGCGTCTCGATTGACTTGAAACCGGCGCTGGATGAAAAGCAATTGCGCCAACGCTTGCAACGCGATTTTGACCGCTACAGCAAGCGCAGCTTTCACAATATTCTCAAAGAGCTTTTGCCGCAAAAAATGATTGGCCCGTTTGTGCAACTGAGCGGCATCCAGCCTGATAAACCCGGCCACCAGATCAACGCGGAGGAGCGCGAGCGGCTGCTGGGCTTGCTCAAGTCGCTGCGTTTCAACATCAAGCGCCCGCTGCCAATGTCGGCGGCCATTGTCACGGCGGGGGGCGTTTCGCTCAAAGAGATTGACCCGCGCAGCATGGCCTCTCGGTTGGTAAAGGGGCTGTATTTTTGCGGCGAAGTGATGGATATAGACGCCGACACGGGCGGCTATAATTTGCAGGCAGCGTTTTCTACCGGTTACGTGGCGGGCGAGAGCGCGGCGGCGTATGCCGCGAGCAGGCCCAACCCTCTCCCTTGTAGGGAGAGGGCAGGGTGAGGGTGAACTGTGATGGTTGCGGGTTGGTGTTGCTCTGGCAGAGGCGCAAATTATATGGGAAACAGCGAGCCTTTTGGTTTGTGGTTGCTTGATTTTGCAAAACTGGATTGAACTTGGGTGGAGGGAATATGGAAATTCTTGGAATTGATATAGGCGGGTCTGGCATCAAGGGGGCGCTGGTCAATGTCAAAACCGGTGTGCTGTCTAGCGAGCGTTATCGCGTGCCCACGCCAGAGCCTTCTGTGCCCGACGCTATCGGCGATGCTGTGGCGGAGGTGGCGCGGCGCTTTGAATGGAAGGGGCCGCTGGGCTGCACCTTCCCGGCGGTGGTGAGAGATGGCGTAGTGCACACCGCGGCGAATGTTGACCCGGCCTGGATTGGCGTCAATGGCCGCAAGTTGTTTCAGCGCAAAACCAAGTGCCCGGTGTGCCTGATTAACGATGCCGATGCCGCCGGGATAGCCGAGATGGAATTTGGCGCGGGCAGGGGGCAAAAGGGTGTAGTGCTTGTGCTCACCTTTGGCACCGGCATTGGCAGCGCTATTTTTGTGGGCGGCAATTTGTTGCCCAATGCCGAGTTTGGACATCTGGAGATACGTGGTAAAATCGCCGAAGCGCGCGCCTCGGATCGCGCCCGCCAGGAAAAAACACAGAGCTGGAAAAAGTGGGCCAGGCGCGTTGACGAATATCTGGGCGAGCTGGAATTTTTATTGTCGCCCGACCTGTTCATCATCGGCGGCGGCGTCAGCAAGAAACACGCCAAATTTTTGCCGCTGCTAAACACGCGCGCCCCGGTTGTGCCCGCCCAGATGCTCAACGATGCCGGCATTGTGGGCGCTGCCCTGGCGGCCAGAGGACTGATATAAAATAGGAGCAAAGCAGATGTCTACCAAGCAAGTTAGGATTGTTACAGATACAACAGCCGTTTTGCCGCCGGAATACATTGCCCTGCACAAGCTAGAGGTGGTGCCGCAAGTGGTGCTCTTTGGCGAAGAGAGCTTTCTTGAAGATGTTGAAATCAGCTATGCCGAATTCATCCGCCGCTTGAAAACGTCGAATTGGCCGCCCAAAACAGCCGCTCCGCCGCCTGGTTTGTTCATCGAGGCCTATGAGCGGCAACTGGTGCGCAGCCAGACGATTATTTCCATTCATCCCTCAATTGACGTGAGCGGCACGCTCCGCTCGGCGCTGACGGCCAAAGAGGTCTTTGCCAATGCCGATATTCGCGTCTTGGATACGCGCAGCGTGGCGGGCAATCTGGCGACAATGGTCATGTTGGCGGTTGAATGGGCAGAAAGCGGCATGCCCGCCGATGAGATTATGGCGCGTTTGCAGGCAATGATCCCGCGCGGGCGAACCTATTTCCTGGTGGCTACGCTGGAATACTTGCAGAAAGGCGGCCGCATTGGCGGCGCGGCGGCTCTCATCGGCAGCGCCTTGCAAATCAAGCCCATCCTCGAATTTAGAAACGGCCGCGTCGAGCCGTTGGAAAGGGTGCGCACCTATAACCATGCGCTTGACCGCCTCAAGGCGCTGGTCGTCGAGCATTGCCCTCCTTTGCCCCAGGCGTATCTCAGCGTGATGCAGGCTGATGACATGGATGAAGCGCAGCGCCTGGTGGCCGATTTGAAGGCGGCATTGCGCGTTGACCACATTCCCATTTACAACATGGGCGCTTCAATCACCACCCACGCCGGGCCGGGAACCTTGGCGGCGGCATTCTTTACCCAAGAGGCAGCCTAGGGAGAATCTGATTATGGCCTATGACTTTGACCAACAGATTAACCGGCGGCAAACCGAAAGCGTCAAGTGGGGCGCGTACGATCAAGACGTGCTGCCGATGTGGGTGGCCGATATGGATTTCAGGTCGCCCGAGCCGGTGATCCGCGCCTTGCGCGAGCGGGTAGAGCATGGCGTCTTTGGTTACCCCGCTGCTCCGGCCGAACTGCGCCAGGCGCTGGTAGAGCGGCTGCAGCGATTGTATGGCTGGCAGGTGTCGCCCGAAGCGTTGTTTTTTTTGCCGGGGGTGGTAACTGGCTTTAACCTGGCCTGCCACGCGCTGGCCTCGCCGGGCGAAGGCGTGTTGGTGCAGACACCAGTGTATTTCCCCATCCTCTACGCCCCTGGCAATGCCGGGCTGACCCGCGATGAAATGAAACTGACCCAGCAATCAGATGGGCGATATGTGATAGATTTTGACCTTTTTGAAAAAACCATCACCAGCAAGACTCACCTGTTTATCTTGTGCAATCCGCATAACCCGGTAGGGCGCGTATTCACGCGTCAGGAATTGGAGCGCATGGCCGAAATTTGCTTGCGGCACAACATCATCATCTGCTCAGATGAGATTCATTGCGACCTACTGTTCAAAGGCAGCGCCCATGTGCCGATGGCCAGCCTGTCTCCAGAGGTGGCCGATCGAACGGTCACACTCATTGCCCCCAGCAAAACATTCAATATCGCCGGGCTGGAATGTTCGGTGGCGATTGTTACCAATCCAGAACTGCGTGAGAAGCTCAAAACTGGGAACAAGGGCCTGGTGTCTTGGGTAAACATTTTTGGGCTTGCGGCAGCCCTGGCTGCCTACCGCGATGGGCAACCGTGGCTAGATGAATTGTTGCGCTATCTGGAAGCTAATCGAGATTTTCTTTTCGAATATGTCAGGCGGCAGTTGCCGGGTGTTGCGCTGTGCAAACCAGAGGGAACCTATTTGGCTTGGCTTGATTGCAGAGCGTTGAACATTCAAGACAAGCCCGGCGAATTTTTCCTTAGAGAAGCCAGGGTGGCCATGAATGACGGGGCCTCTTTTGGCCAAGGCGGCGAGGGCTTTGTTCGGTTGAATTTCGGCTGCCCTCGCTCGCTGTTGGTGGAAGCGCTGGACAAGCTGCGAGGGGCGCTGGGCAAATTGGCTCGGTGACCTTTATGCAAGAGACCTTATCGGAAATAGCAGGACGGGCATCCCCACACCCTGTCTGCGCCAGGCAGGCTGCACTCCCGAAGGGGCCAAGCGCAGCGCAGGTGCAAGCCTGCCCTGCCTGCGGCCGCTGACGCGGCACGCGGCAGCAGGCTGGACGGG
>JBGSMF010000249.1:0-11399 GCA_041740315.1 Thermoflexales bacterium | reverse complement strand
CGGCCTGGCGTTGCGCGAGGCGCTGCGCCAGGCCATTGAGGCAATCCGCCCCACCGATGGGACCCCCGTTCCAACGGAAAAACGCTGGCGGCCGTATCTGATCCTGACCGAGCAATATCTCCACAATCACGCGCCCAACTGGGTGGCATCCGAATTGAGCATTTCGGAGCGGACCTATTACGAGGAACAAGAGCGCGCTTTGCAGGCAGTGGCTGACATTCTTTGCCAATGGGAGGCGCGGTCCCAGCTTCAGCCAGGCGTTGGCCCGGCCTCGCCGCCGTTTCTAGCGCCCCCGCGCCCGGCTTGCCCCCTCGTCGGCCGTGATGAGTTGCTGTGCAGCTTGAAGCGCCGCCTGCTGGAAGGTGAAAACGTTTTGATTGTGCTCCAGGGTTTGCCCGGCGTGGGCAAGACGGCGCTGGCGATTGAGCTGGCCCACGCTTCAGATCTCGTGGAACGCTTTGGCGATGGCGTGTTGTGGGCCGGCTTGGGCCGCCAGCCAGATGTGCTGGCCTTGTTGGGTGCGTGGGCGTCGGCGCTGCATGTGCCCGCTGAAGAGATTGCCCGCTGCGCCAATCTCACCGAACGAGCCTGGAACCTTCACGCCGCGATTGGACTGCGCCGCATACTGTTGGTCCTGGACGATGCCTGGCAGGTGGATGCCGCTTTGGCGTTCAGGGTGGGCGGCCCCAACTGCGCCTATATCGTCACGAGCCGCCTGGCCAGCGTGGCGGCGGACCTGGCAGGAGAGGCGACCATGCCCGTGCGCGAGCTGGATGTGGCGGAAGGAGTCAACCTGTTGGCGCAGTTGGCGCCTCAGGTGGTGTGCGCTGAGCCAGACGAGACCCGCTCGCTCGTCCAGGCTGTCGGCGGCTTGCCCCTGGCTCTGGTCTTGATGGGCCGGCATTTGCGGCAGGTTAGCTGCGGCGCGCAAGAGCGCCGGGTGCGCCTGGCGCTGGCGCAGTTGCAGACAGCACAGGCACGCTTGCAGTTGGCGCAGCCGTTATCTCCGCTGGAACAACAAGCCGCCCTGCCGGCCCAGACGCCCCTCTCGCTCCAGGTAAGCATCGGCCTCAGCGACGCCGCATTGAGCATGGCGGCGCAACAGGCGCTGCGAGACCTTGCGCTCTTTCTGCCCAAGCCCAATACTTTTTCGGAGGAGGCGGCGCTGGCAGCGATAGATGCGCCGGTGAGCGCGCTGGACACACTAGCCGACCACGGGCTTTTAGAAAGCGCTGGCCCAGGCCGTTACGCGATGCACCAAACCATTGCCGACTATGCGCGCGAGGCGCGCCAAGAGGAGCACACCTCAGGGGCGGCCAGGCGCTTTGTAGAATACTATGTGCGGTATAGCGTCGAACACGCAGCCGAAAATGATCTGCTTGAATTGGAGCGCGACAATCTGTTGACGGCGCTTGAGATGGCGTTTCATTACCAAATGCGCAACGAGGTGGTCCGCGGAGCGCAAGCTTTGCACTCATTTCTCCTTACACGTGGGTTATACGCTGTGGCCGAGGAGCAACTCTGCCGCGCCTTGGATCTGGCGCAACAAGCTAATGACGCCGAACGTTATGCGCTTCTCTTGGCTCGCGAGCAAGCCCGCGATGTGCTGGGAAAGCGAGAGGCGCAGCGCCAGGATTTGGACGAACTGGAAAAGCTGGCAAAAGCTCTGGGCGACGATCAAAAGCAAGCGCAGGTTGCTTTGCGCCGGGCCAATTATGCCACGGTAACGGGTGGTTACGCGGCGGCGACCGCCGCGGCTCAAAAGGCTATCGAGTTGGCCCAAGCCACTCACAACACAAGCACTCAGGCAGAAGGCTATTTGCAGTGGGGAACTGCCCTCTGGAGGGAGGGGAATTTTACAGCCGCCCGCGCTCAATTGGAGCAAGCCCTGGTGTTGGTGCGAGAGGCTGGATCTTTGGGCCGAACTAATCTGCTCCTTCGCCTGGAAGCGGATAGCTTGCGTAATCTCAGCGGTGTCGTGTATTATCAGGGTGACTATGCTGAGGCGCGAGCGTATTGCGAACAGTCCTTGCGCCTTTATCGCCAGATCGGTGACAGGTGGGGCGAAGCCGCAGTGATCAATATCCTGGGCAACATTTTCTACTCTTTGGGTAACTATGAGTTGGCTGAGGGTTATTATGCCCAGTCCTTGCACATCAGGCGTGAAATTGGCGACCGTCAGGGTGAGCTCATGGCTCTTTCCAATCTGGGTGTTGTCTCTTATTCCCAGGGCGACTATGTCAGCGCGCTGGCTCATTACGGGCAATCTCTGCGCATTAGCCGTGAAATTGGGGACCGGTCAGGTGAGGGAGTGGGGCTCAACAACCTCGGTAATGTTCTTTATACACTTGGCAACTATGTCATGGCGCAAATCTGTTGCGAGCAGTCCTTGCGCATCCGGCGTGAGATTGGAGCCAGGCGGGCCGAGTGCCACACCCTGGGAAACCTGGGACTGCTCTTTTGTCAGATGGAAAAGTACGAAACCGCCCAAGAGTATAGTCAGGAAGCCAAACGCATCGCGATGGACATTGGCGCTCGCAATGAACTAGGTGCCAGCCTAAAATACCTAGGCCACGCCCTGGCCGGGTTGGGACAGTGGCCTCAAGCGCGCGCCGCCTACCAAGAGGCCTTGGATATACAGCGTGAGTTAGGCGAACACAATCTGGCCATCGAATCCCTAGCTGGGCTTGCCCGCATCTCGCTAGCCCAAGGCGATCTGGCCCAGGCCCAAGTTCGGGTTGAAGAGATCTTGAGTTACCTGGAAACCGGCACGTTGGATGGCGCAGCGGATCCTTTTCGAGTGTACCTGACTTGCTACCAGGCGCTTCAGGCCAGCGCCGACCCGCGCGCGCAGAACATTCTGTCCACGGCCTGCAATTTGCTGCAAGCGCGCGCCGCCAAAATCGGCGACGAGAAGGTGCGGCGCTCGTTCCTGGAAAACGTGCCTGCCCACCGAGAGTTGCTGGCTGCTTGGGAATTTCCGAACCTACCCGATGGATAGCCAGGGCGGATTGTGAGCGACTAGGAGTTTGTCGGAGAGGGCCGTTCGTAGTGCGCGCTTTAGCGCGCTGAAGCGCGCACTACGAGCCTACCAGCCCGCTCTCAGACAGCCTGCTAGGGCAGCTTGATGCATCAACCCCCATTGATCGCTACGTGCCGCAGCCCCGCCCGGAACAACGCCCACAGCGCCAGCGCAAAAATGCCGATCCAAATGGTTTGCATTATCACCACATTCAGCCAACGCGCCCAGTCGAACGAGACAAACAGGCGGGCCGGCGCATAGACGATATAGTTGAACGGCAAGGCCAGCGCCAGGTTTTTGAGCCAGTCTGGAAAGAAATCCAGCGGGATGAGCATGCCGCCCAGGATAAAGATGAATTTTTGATAAATGATTTGTATGCTGGTTACATCTTCGGTGATAAAGGCCGCCAGCCCAATGATGCCCTGAATGCAAAAGTTTAGGGTCATCGCCAGCGCAACGCTAGCCAGCATGGGCAGCGCGTAAAGCGGGTTGAATGGCATTGGCCCTACCAGCGCCGTCACCAGCAGCGCGCCCGCCGTAAAGTTGATGGCCAGCTTCATCAGCATATCGCCCGAGCCATAGGCAAAGTGGTAAAGCAAATAATTATAGGGCCGGCTGATGGTGTAGGCGATCGAGCCGTCTTTGACCTCTTCCGACATCTGGTTGGCAAAGCGCGAACGGCTAAGCTCGATGGTCTCGGTCATCACCAGGTACCACAGCGTATCGCTGAACGTTAACCCCGCGATGACCGCCGCCCCAACAACTCGATAGGTGGTTTGCCACAACTGCACAAACACGTACAGGATGACGACCATAAAAATGCTGCGGTAGGCCAGCTCGCCGGCGTAGGCCAGGTTATTTTGCAGATTGATCTGGGCGATGGCGCTATATTTGATGGTGTTGAGTCTTAATCGGTGAAACATGGGTCCCCATATGCAATTCGATTGTACCCTTGGTGGGTGCAAATGACAAGGTTAAAACACCGGTCCCGCTTGCCAAGCGGGACCGGTGTGCAAGTGAGGAGATTTCTATTGGTTCCGCAGCACTAGCGGCAAGAATATCATGTGTGAGCTGTGCTTACCGGCGCAGCGCAGCGCATAGACCGCCGGGCTGCCCTCTGCGTTGTGTGTTACCGTCAAGGTGGCTGCGCGCGTGGCGGCCAGCATGGGCGTGCAGGAGATGACAAGTTCCTGCGCCGGGCCGCCATCCAGCAGCGTGAGCGTGGCGGTGGGCACCGCGAAATCACCCCTATCCAGGCCACTCAACGCGGGCGTGACCGTCAGGGTCATATCCCCCGTCTCGCGGATTGTGAGCGTGGCGCTGATGGTGCTGCCCACTTCTGTCGTCCCTAGATCAATCGTGTTGCCCGGCGCGGGTGTCGAGCCGTAGCCTGGCTGTCCCACGATGGTGAGGTCAAAGATCGCCATGACTTGGCGCGCCGCGTTCATCGTCACCTGGCACGCACCGGTGCCCGAGCAATCCCCGCTCCACCCCCCAAAGGTCGAGTTGCCATCTGCTGCCGCCGTCAGGGTGACCACCGTGCCCTCCGTGAAACTGGCCTGACAGGTTGCGCCACAGGCAATCCCGGCTGGGGCGCTCGTGACCGCGCCACTGCCCGTGCCATCTTTGTGGATGGTGAGCATGTATGTGTTGGAAGCGCTCGTCCCCGTGCCGCTCAAGGCCACGTCAACGGATGCTTCGTCGCCGTCGTCCGACTGAATGGTCAGGTTGGCCGACTTGGCTCCTGCACTTGTGGGATTGAAGGCGACCTGGACGGTGTGTGCGCTGCCGGCTGTCAGGGTGATCGCGCCGCCGCCGCTCTCAATGACGAATGCGGCGAGATCGTCCCCGGTCAGCGCAATGCTGGTGATGTGCAGGTCGGCGTTGCCAGTGTTGGTGATGATTACCGTCTGCGGCGCGCTTGCCCCGGCGTCTAGGTCCTGCTCGCCAAAGGCCAGGCTGCTCGGCGCGACCATAATCTCTCGGTCAATGCCCCGGCCACTCAGGATCACCTCAACGGATGCTTCGTCGCCGTCGTCCGACTCGATGGTGAGGACAGCGCCCTTGGCTCCGGTGCTGGTGGGATTAAAGGTGACCTCGATCGTGCGCGTACTGCCGGGCGTCAGGGTGCTCTCGCCGCTATCGGCCAGGTTGAATTCGCCGGTGTCGCCAGAGGGTGTGATGGCGCTGATGTGCAGGTCAAAGTCACCAACGTTGGTGATAGTCACCGTTTGCGATACGGTCGGCCCCGCATCCACATCCTGCTCGCCAAAGTCGAGGACGGTAGGATATACCGAGATATCTGCTGGCTTGGGCTGATGAATGGCAAAGGGCGAAAAAGCGTTCACACCAACCACGCGAATAGATTGCGGATCGCTGCCGCACATCCGTCCGCCGACGCCATAGCTCGTGTCCCGCGTCAGCATCGTGTCCCACGCGCCGGTCCAACGGTAGGCTTCCATCGAAGCGCAATTCTGACCTGAGGGGATCTCGCTGCCTCGATAGTAGAAGGTGATTCTTGCAGCCCGCCCGGTGGCGAAGGTGGGTGTGATGATGAAGCAATGCCGCGCGGCATCGCCGGATGTCACGCCCGCGCAATCAACATTCGCCGTGTCCACGATCTGAGTGCTGCCCAGGTCTTGACCGTTGGCATTGATGATCAACCCGCCCGCTTTGGGGAAACCGACATCGCTACTGCCGTTCACAGACTTGGTTTGGCGGTAGGCGCCGCCGCTGTGGGTATAAGAGCCTGTGAGAACGAACACATTAGGCTCGTACGGCGCGTAGAAATTGCCGCCCGCCAACGCCAATGCGCCTTCGATCCGCAGGTCGTGATTAGAGCCGGCAAAGCGCCCGCCGGCCTGGTAAATGTCTCCCGTGACCGTCAACGCGGTCGTAGGGGTAATCGTGCCAGTGGCCAGGTATATCGCGCTGCCAGGAGACGCATTGTTAGTCGCGATTTGCGCCCCGCTTAGTGTCGCGCTGCCCCAGGAGACATACACCCCACCGCCTCTGTAGCTGGCCGAGTTGTCGTTGATCTTGCCGCCGCTCATATTCAGTGTCGCGGTGTTGTACTCGACGTACACCCCGCCGCCGCTGTAGGCCAAATTGCTGAGCACCTCTGTCTCGTTCAGCGTCGCGCTGCCCGAGCGGACAAAAAGCCCACCGCCGGATTCGAAGGCCGAGTTGCCGAGCACCTGCGCCCCGCTCAGCGTCGCGCTGCCGTTGTGGACGCACACCCCACCGCCTTCGTGGCTGGCCGAGTTGTGGTTGATCTCCCCGCCGCTCACATTCAGTGTCGCGGCGACAGAGTCAACATACACCCCGCCGCCGTCGTATTCGTAAGCTGTGTTGCTGAACACCTGCGTCTCGTTCAATGTCGCGTTGCCCTGGAAAACATACACCCCACCGCCGGATTGGGAAGCCGTGTTGTAGTTGATCTGCCCGGCGCTCACATTAAGCGTTGCGGCGTCTTGCTCAACATACACTCCCCCGCCGTATTGGGAAGCCTTGTTGCTGAATACCTGTGTCTCAGTCAACGTCGCGCTCCCTTCGGAAACATATACCCCGCCGCCATCGAGGGCCGAGTTGTCGTTGATCTCTCCGCCGTTCACGTTAAGCGTTGCGGTGTCCAACCAAACGTACACCCCGCCGCCGGATTGGGAAGCTGTGTTGCTAAATACCTGTGTCCCGCTCAGTATTGCGGCACCTAATTCAACACACATCCCGCCGCCGTTGTTGGCGGCCACGTTGCTGAACACCTGCGTTCCGATCAACGTTACGGTGCCATAGCCAACACACATCCCACCGCCGGTGTCGGTGGCCACATTGCTGAACACCTGCGTCCCGCTCAACGTCGCGCTATCCTCGATATACACTCCGCCGCCGAGGATGGCTACGTTGCTAAACACCTGCGTCCTGTTCAGCGCCACGCTGCCCTGGGCGGCATACACCCCACCGCCGATAAAGTTGGCCGCGTTGTTAAAGACCTGCGTCCCGCTCAACGTGGCGCTCCCCTCGGAGATATACACCCCGCCGCCCATCCCAAAACCTTCACTGGCGGTGTTGTTCACGATTCGCGCACTGTCGAGATGCAGCGTGCCGGCGCTCCAGATTCCCCCTCCCTCCGTATTGTTGGGGGCATGTCCATCGGTGGCGTAACCATCGCGCACGGTGATCCTGGTGATGGTCACCGCAGCGCCACTGTTGATATAGAATATCCGGTAGGCGCCGGCGCCACTCACGGTCAATTGCTCCGCGCCTAGCCCGATGATGGTCAGGTCATCGTTAATAGCGGGCAGGGAGGCGGTCAGGACAATAGTCCCGCTAATGCCAGGGCCGAAGGTGATGGTGTCGTGGCCGGGATTGCTGTTGGCATTCAGGATCGCCTGGCGCAAGCTGCCGGGGCCGCTGGCATTGGTGTTGGTCACAGTGTAGGTGTCTGCGCGGACGTGAGGCAAATTCCAGCCCAACAGCCACAACAAAGCCAAGGTCAGCCCCAATGCCAGGGCCACTGTGAATGACAAGCGTCGAGTTTTCATTTGCATTCTCTTGTTTAGGTAATGTGTGATATGTGCAAGTAGTCCAATTGCCATAACTGGCGCAAATTTTCTTATCATTTTTATAATCCCCTCATTTTTTTTGTAAATATTTAATGCTGCCGCTTTAGGTTGGCGCAGCCGACTGGTCTAGGGCGGTGTCCATGTCGCTTGACATAAGCCGATATAGGAATCTGTTTTTCTGGACAAGAACTATTATAACAGGCAAGTATCACAAAAACGTCACAGAGGCAAGGTTGGGAGCAAGGCCTTATTCAGCGATTTCCGGCGATTGGTAAATGTTGCGGATGATTTCTTCCATCGGAGGGTCGTTCACCGTAATATCGGCCACAGGGTGCGCGGCCAGCAATTGCTGCATCACATTTTCCACAGGGGTTTGCCGCGTATCAAATTGCAGCTTGACGCCGTACTCGCCGGCCTTGAGCACCTCTACGCCATCCATCTCAAAGCCATTGTCCAATCGCTCGGCAAAACGCACGTTGACGACTTTGCGCGTCAGGTAGCGCCGTTTCAGCGCCGACACGCGGTCGTCGTAAATCACCTGCCCATAGTTGATGATAATCACGCGCTTGCACAGGCTCTCGATGTCGCCCGCGTCGTGGCTGGTGAGGAAAATGGTGATGCCATCGCGTTCGTGCAGCAGCTTGATGGTATCGCGGATTTGCTGTTTGGCTACCACGTCCAGCCCGATGGTCGGCTCGTCCAAAAAGATCACTTGCGGCGCGTGCAAAAGCGAGGCGGCGATTTCGCACTTCATTCGTTGTCCCAGGCTCAGCTTGCGCACGGGTATGTTGAGCAATTCGCCAAGATTGAACGCTTCCACCAAAAAGCCTAGCCGCTGCTTGAAGGTGGGCTGGTCTAGCTCATAGATACGCGCAAACAGTTGAAAGGTATCGGCGGGTGGCAGGTGATACCACAACTGCGGTTTTTGGCCAAACACACTGCCAATCTGGTAAGCCAGCTTGCGGCGATCCTTCCACGGTGTCAGCCCAAGCACGCTGGCTTGCCCACCCGATGGATACAAGATGCCAGTCAGCATCTTGATGGTGGTAGACTTGCCCGCGCCGTTGGGGCCGATAAAGGCCAGCAGTTCGCCCGGCTCTAGCTCGAAACTGATGCCCTTGACGGCTTCAACCGTCTGAAATTCTGGCCTGATGACGGCTTTCAAGCTGCCTGCCAGGCCCGGCTGCTTGCGCTTGGCTTGAAAAGTCTTGCGCAGGGCGTGAACCTGGATGGTAGACATGGTTTCCTGCCTCAATAGCCGCTCCGCGCCGCCAGGAGCTTTTCGCCCAGGTTTTTGCGCACGCTGAGGCGGGCGCTGGGCGCCTGGGCAAAATTAAAGTCTAGATATGACGCCCAAAGCCTCTGGCGTTCCGTGGTAGTGATGTCGCTCCAGGGGATGAACAGCGGCGGGTGGGCGATGCGGAACAACGGGAACACGGCCAGGTACAACCCCTGCGAATTTGCGCCGATGGTCAGCACGCCCCGGTAGCGTGACAGCCCCATGTAGCCGCTTTGCATGGGCCATTTGGTCCCCTCAAAATCCGCTTGGGCGCGATAATGCTGCGCCAGGCGCAGCCAGCCTCCAATCACCGCGATGAGAAAAACGACAAAATTCCACAGCGTGATGAAAAAGACTATAAACAGGATACAGATGAGGGGAAACATTAGCAGCAGCCAAAGCGCGTTTGCAGGTTCTTGCATAGTTTGTTCCTATTTTTGAATGTTTGTGACTTTGATTTTACTTGCTCTGCCGCATATCGTCAAACGCAAGTTACGTGTCACCTCTAGCAGGCTGTCGGAGAGCGGGCCGGTAGGCTCGTAGTGCGCGCACTACGAACGGCCCTCTCCGACAAGCTCCTAGGTGAGGAGAATCTGGCTTTTTAGTTTAGCGGTACAGCGTCTCGCTCATCTCTCGCAGGCGCGCAGCGGCCAGCTCGGCCGTGATGTCGCGTTGTGGGTTGCCCAGCAGCTCATAACCCACCATAAATTTGCGCACGGTGGCGCTGCGCAGCAGTGGCGGGTAATAGTGCGCGTGCAGGTGACATTCGGGGTGTGGCTTGCCATCGGCAGGTGATTGGTGCAAGCCCATCGAATAGGGGAACGACACCTCAAAGAGATTGTCGTAGCGCGTGGTCAGCCGCTTGATGACATCGGCCAGCGCGCCGCGCTCGGCGTCGTTCAGTTCGGGCAGGGAGCCGACATGCCGTCTGGCGATGACGAGCGTTTCAAACGGCCAGATAGCCCAAAAGGGCACCAGCGCAATAAAGTGATCGTTCTGCAGCACAATGCGTTCGCCGGTTTTTAATTCCAACGCCATATAGTCGCACAAAAGGCACGAGCTATGTTCCCGCGCGTATGCCCCAAGTGACGCCAATTCTTTGGCCGGTTCAGCGGGAATGTTTTCGTTGGCCCAAATCTGGCAGTGCGGGTGCGGATTGCTGGCTCCCATCATCTCGCCCTTGTTTTCAAAAACCTGCACGTGGTTGATAAAATCCATCGCGCCGAGTTCGACGGTTTGCTCGACCCACACATCTACCACGCGGCGAATATCGGGCAGGGGCATATCGGGTAGGGTCCAATCGTGGCGCGGCGAAAAGCACATCACCCGGCACAACCCACGCTCGCTAGCGGCGCGCAGCAGGCCGCCTTGGTCCAAGGCATCTGTAGGAGTATCGAGCAGCAGCGCCGTATAGTCATTTTGAAAGACAAAGGTGGTATCATAGTCTGGGTTGCGCTTGCCTCCGGCTCGCTCGTTGCCGGGGCACAGGTAGCATTTGGGGTCGTACTTGGGGCGCGTGTCTGGCGGCAGCTTTTCCACCTGACCTTGCCAGGGGCGTTGGGTGCGGTGGGGCGAGACCAAAATCCATTCGCCGGTCAGCGCATTATAACGGCGGTGCGGGTTTTTGAACAGGTTCATAGTTTTTCCTTTTACGAGGCACAGGGGCACGGCACACCGTGCCCGTGCCCCGGCCGGGTGTGTGTATTTGGCGGTTCAATCTAGCAATTCGTAAATCAGCACGGTGTCCAGCGGCGCGGGCACACCAGGCAATAGGGTTGGCCCTGTGATGATTTGGCCGGCGTTGTTTTTCCACTTGCCGCGGGGCAGGCACACATCGCGGGCGCGCTGGCCTGGCTCGAGCACTGGCGCAACCAGCATGCTGTCGCCCACCAGGTATTCGTCATCGCAAACGAGTGCGCGTTCGTCATCGGGACCAAGCCACCAGATGGGCTTGATGATGGGTTCGCCGCTCTGAGCAGCCTGATTCAGCGCGGTGGCAATGCGGTCAATATAACGTTCGCGCAGGTTGAGCGCGGCCAGACAGAGTTGGTCGCACTCCTTGCCAGCATCTCTGCCATAATCCCACGGCGCAAGCGAAAACTGGATGGCAGGCAAAAGCGCGCTGGCCTGCGTCCAGCGAATCATCATCTCAGCATCGGTATCTTGGCCCGCGTAGGCATTGCCGCCCACCATATCTGGCAGCACAAAGGGATAGCCCGCCAGGCCCATTGCCAGCGCGCCGGTGATGACGCTTTTGAGGCCGTTGTCTGTGCCCCAGGCGCAAGACTTGTCCCATTGGCGAAACAAGATCGGCGCGCGCTGATTGCCCCAGCCAGAGCGAACTTCGGAAAACGGGAAATTTTTGCCAACGAAATCTACATAGCGGTGCGTATAGTCATTGTCTGTAAATAGGGTAGAAACCCCTGCCTTTAGGCAGGCCGTTTTCAACACCGCAGTAACGACTAGGTCGGCGCGGACGGGCAGGCGGTGGTGGTAAAAAGTGACTGGTCGTCCGCGCCGGACGGGTTGACCCAGG
>JBGSMF010000248.1:0-14628 GCA_041740315.1 Thermoflexales bacterium | reverse complement strand
TCAACTTTTGTTCGTATTACTCGATGGCCTTGCGCGCATCGCCCAGGGAGTGGTAGTCATTGCCCAGGTTGCAGAGGGCAATGCCTATCCATCTGCGATCGCCCATCTCGCCGGCGATTACAAGACGTTGTTCTTAGAACTCGATGGCCTTGCGCGCACCGCCCAGGGAGTAGTAGGCCAGGCCCAGGTTGCCGAGGGCATTACCTTCCCCTCGGAGGTCGCCTATCTCGCGGGCAATCGTCAACTGTTGTTCGTAGAACTCGATGGCCTTGCGCGCATCGCCCAGGGAGTGGTAGGCATTGCCCAGGTTGCAGAGGGCAATGCCTATCCCTCTGCGATCGCCCATCTCGCCGGCGATTACAAGACGTTGTTCGTAGAACTCGATGGCCTTGCGCGCATCGCCCAGGTTGAAGTAAGCCAGGCCCAGGTTGCCGAGGGCTGCCCCTTCCTCCCAGCAGTCGCCTATCTCGCGGGAAATCGTCAAGTGTTGCTCATAGAACTCGATGGCCTTGCGCGCATCGCCCAGGGAGTGGTAGGCACTGCCCAGGTTGTTGAGGGCTTGGCCTTCCCCTCTGCGGTTGCCTATCTCGCGGGCAATCACAAGGGCTTGTTCGTGGTACTCGATGGCCTTGCGCGCATCGCCCAGGGCGGCGTAGGCAATGCCCAGGTTGCCGAGGTGGGTGCCTTCGGCGCTGCGGTCTTTGGATTGGCGGGCGGCAGTGAGGGCAGCTTCAAGCCATCGGATTCTTTCACGCGGGTGCAAGCGCAGGCTGAGGATATACACGCCAGCATTGGGGTAACGGCTGCACAATTGAACAGCAGCGGTGCCCTGCTCAATATTTGCAACAGCCCAAACGTGACCGGCCTGGATATTGGGCCATTCAAGGTCAAAGAGCGCCAGGCCGCGCAGAATGTTTTCGCTGCCTTGCAAGTAAAGGTTATTGGCGGCATGCAGTACGCTCGCATAATGCATGGCGTGGCGGTGTTTGGCCTCGTTTTGTTCGTCATCAGCCAGGCAGCTGGTGGCATACAGGCGCACCAGATCGTGCAGGCTACAACGGCTTGCTTTCTCGCTCCACTCTACTAGGCTATAGCGCACCAATTCATCAAGCGCATCTTGCGCCGCGTCTGCTTCCACACCCCACACAGCAGTGGCAGCAGGCAAGTCAAATGTGGCAGGAAAGACAGCCAAAACACGCCAGAGTCGTTGCAATTCAGGTGTGAGCAAGTCATAGCTCAAAGATAGCGAAGCGTCTACCAATTCCAGCCGCTTTTGCGCGTCTTGCAGTTTCTTGATGTAGGCATCTACGCTGATGGTGACACGCTCTGCTAGGGTGCTTGCCGACACGCGCAGGGCCATAGGAAGATAGCCGCACAGTTGAGCCACTTCGCCAGCGTGACCGTCAATCCTCTCGGCAATCCTGAGCAGCAAGGCGCACGCATCGCTTTCGGGCAGGGTGTCCAGGTTGAGAGCGCGCAATCCTGGCAGCGCAAAGTGCTGGCGTGAGGTGATGAGCAAGAGGCAAGAGGCAGGAGGCAAAAGCGGCTCAACCTGCTCTCTGCCAGCGGCATTGTCCATCAGCAAGAGGGCGCGCTGGCCGTGCAGGACGGAACGGTATAGCCCTTGCAGCTCGCGGATGTCCTCTGGCAATTTTACATTGGGGTGATAGGCACGGACGACGTGCGCCATCGCTTCGGTAGGTGTGAGCGGGGTAGTTGTGCCTTGCAGGTCAAGGAGGAATTGGGCGTCTGGATATTGTTCGGTCAACTGTTCAGCCAGTTTGAAGGCCAGCGCGGTCTTGCCAATGCCCCCCATTCCGCGCAGGCCGGTGATGGTGGCGCCGCCTCGTTTAACCTGGGCCAAGAGCTTAGCCAGTTCGGCCTCACGGCCGGTAAAATCGGCGGGGGGGGCCTCAAGCTCATGGAGACGTTGGACGATGGGTTCGGGCGATGGGTGGATGTGAGTAACGGCAGTGGCTCCTTTGCCGATGGCAACGGTTGCACCAGCCCCAATATTGCCAACGGTGGTTTTATCGTCGCCAACAATGTCGCCCCCAGCACTTTGCTTGTTGCCCTGGACAATATCGCCGCCGGCATTGAACTTGTCGCGGCCCACAAACTCGCCGCCTTCACCGATGGCGACATTGCCGCCCACTGCCGAGCCACCGACGTGCATGCCAGGCTGCGCACCCCATTCGGGCGGGAGGGTAAACGGCGCTGCGTCACTTGAATTGGGCAAATCAGCCCAGGTAATGGCAGGCCGCTGGCGGCAAAGTTCAGCGATGAGTTCAGGTAAACGGTCAATGTTGTGCAGGCGGATGATAAGCTCGCGGGCTACGTTGGCGTTGCCCCTGGCGGGAAGGTCGTCATAGCTGACACCAAGGGCAAAACATAAGGTACGTAGGTCTTGTTCGTCAAAGTGACCGGCGATGAGGCGGTGGAGCTGGGCAAGGTATTGGTGGTATGGAGTTTGGCTTGGCGTGTCCATTCTGATTTACCTTCGCTTGGCTGTGTCGGCAAGAAGACGATGTTGCTGCTTGTCTGAGATAATTATACTCTAGCTTGTGTGAGAGGGGCAAGCGGGGAACACAAGGGGGATTAATGGTTAGGTCTGAATCTACCCCCGCAAAGCCCTAAAGGGCGGGGGTTCTGGTGGCGACCCGACCGACTCTCTCGGACTCTCGGCAGCTCGCCACATCCCTGCCTGTGGCAGACAGGTAAACGGACAAGACTATGGCAAACACCTACAACATTCCGAGCCTTATCAGCCATCGCGCTCACTTTACCGGCGAGCTGCTCTGTCCCGCCCGCACTCGCGGGCAGGCTGGCAATCGGGTGATCGCCATTCGCAGCTTGAAGCGCCCAGGCTGCAAAGGCCTGAACACTGAGTGGACTCGACGCCGCCGGCAGGCGCAGTTCCGCACCTGTCCAGGCCAAAGCCGCCTGAACTGCATCGAGCCACCATTCCGACTCATCGTCGGTAAACAAGTAGACAAGGCAGCCTGGGTATCCAGGCCGCTTTTTTGTTTAAGGGGGTTGTTTGATCATGGGGGAAGACGTGGATCAGGGCACAAAACAAGCCCTCACCATGGTGAGGGCTTGTTGCGCTGCGTTCATCTGCGTGCTATGCCCAAATGCTACGAGCCAGTGTGGCCGAAACGAGAATTAGGGCCATTCATACCACAGGATGGTATTCCCCGAAAAGTTGAACAACAAGATGGTTATCCAAACCACGAACTGTTTTGCAATCATAGTATACCTCCAATTTGCTTTGGGGGTGTGCGGCTAAAGTTGCCACACAGCCAAGGTTTTGTTTTTGATTTTCAAAAGTTTCCCGATTGTCACTGGAGCACGCCAAATTCAGAACGCAGGCGCTAAATTGACACTCAAAGGGCCAGATTTAGGCGTGTTTTTGGGCAGCAGGCTGCAAAAAAGCGCCCACATCGAGCAATGTGGCTTTCCCAACTATGCATAGACATGGCCTACCTTCGTTTTTTCCCCCGATGCTAGCGATACCCCATACTAGCTTTGCCGCGCGCCTGCGTCGCGTGAGCCACTTGCTCTTTTGTGGGCGTGGGGCTTTCCTAAATTATACTCCGCCTTGTGCTGCGGGCAAAATCAGATTCTACCCACTAGAAAACATTCCCCTCCCCGACCGGGTCACGCGCTACGTCAACCCATTGTTGCGGCGCGTGGCGGGCGGTAATGGGATTCAACTCGTCTCTATTTTCCCTGCTGCTTGACTCGAACAATCAGCGGCGGCAAAACAAATCGGGCCACAAGCAGCAGAAAGGATACAAAAAGCCAAATGCCCATAGTGGCCGGCGTCACTCGAAAGACAAGTCCAACTTGCACAAACCCACCACCAGTGGCTATCAGTGAGAGCAGGCAAATGACGTCCATGAAAAGTATAACTACGTTCCATACAAAGATTCGGTTAATCACTTTGACGCAACGGCCCAAGGCTACGCCTAGTACCGCCAGTATCATCACCACAGCAGAACTAGAGACGCTCATTATTGTAAAGATATCACCGAAAAGCGTAGCGACGCCAGCAAGAATGTCGAGTGGCGTCAAGCTCATTTGCTTGAGTTCGCGCAAGTGTTGCTTGGCCTGCTGCCGCCGATATGAATTGCTGGGCAATTGTAGGAAATGTTCAAAGTCGGCAATGGCTTTATCTTTTTCGCCAGCTAGTTTGTATGCCAATCCACGGTTGAGATAAGCATCGGCATAGTCCGGCTCGATCTGGATGGCCTGGTCGTAATCGGCGATGGCCAGGTCTAGCTCGCCTTTGTCGGCGTAGGCAAGCCCGCGGTTGTTGTACGCCTTGGCAAAGTCCGGCTTGAGCTGGATGGCCTGGTCGTAATCAGTAATGGCACGGTCATAATCGCCATTGAGAGCGTAGGCACGCCCTCGATTGTTGTACGCCACATAATCCGGCTTGAGCTGGATGGCTTGGTCAAAATCGGCAAAGGCGCGGTCATAACTACCTTGGTGATAGTAGGCAATGCCACGATTGCTGTACGGCTCAGCCAAGCTCGGCTGGAGCTGGATGGCTTGGTCAAAATCAGCAATAGCGCGATCATAGTCGCCTTTGTTGTTGTAGGCATTCCCACGATTGTTATACGCCTCGACCAAGTCTGACTGGAGCTTGAGAGCCTGGGTGCAATCAGCGATGGCGCGGTCATAGTCGCCTTTGTTGTTGTAGGCATTCCCACGATTGTTATACGCCTCCGCCAGGTCCGGCTGGAGCTTGATGGCTTGGTCAAAATCGGCGATAGCGCGATTATAGTCGCCTTTGTCGTCGTAGACACTTCCCCGATTGTAGTATGCATCGGCAAAGTTGGGTTTGAATTGGATGGCCTGGTCAAAATCAGCGATGGCGCGGTCATAGTCACCTCTATCGCCGTAAATAGCCCCGCGATTGACATACGCCACGGCCAGGTCCGGCTCGAACTGGATGGCCTGGTCAAAATCGGTGAAGGCGCGGTCATAGTCACCCCTGAAGACGTAGGCAAACCCGCGATTGTTGTACGCCGTGGCATCGTCCGGCTTGAGTTGGATGGCCTGGTCATAATCGGCGATGGCCAAGTCTAACTCGCGTTTGCGACCGTAGGCAAGCCCGCGACTATCATACGCCTCGGCATAATCTGGCTTGAGCTGAATGGCCTGGGTGTAATCAGCAATAGCGTGATCATAGTCATCTTTGAAGAGGGATATGTCTCCAATAAAAAAGTACGTTTCGGCTGGGTTGATAGAACTGCTTCCAGAGGCAGCAGCTTGAGCGCTATGGAGGTAAGTCACTGCTTTCTCGTTATGCCGGTTGGCATATTCGTCCATACCTAATGTGAACAACACCAGATAGGATGCATGGGCGGGCAGCAAGTCCTTGATGATGCTGCTGAACTCAACTGTTTTGGGATCGGGAAGGTCGAGGCGTTGCCATTCTTCGGTAGAGCGAGATTCGGATAACGTCTTGATGCGCTCCAAACGGGGGGTGATGGTGAGTGCATCGTACCAACCCCACAGGACCAGGGTAGCATTATGGGCTTGGCCGATTGATTTGGCCGTGCTGTCATCCACGACCTGGCGCAATCGTTCGATGCGGACGGTGAGGTGATCTTGTTGGGTCTGGGCAACCAGTTTTTCATAAATATATTGAGCAGGGTCAATGCCCCGAGAATTACTGCCGCTTCGGTCTTCAAAGTCACAAACGATGATGAGGGACTGGCTTTGAGGTTTCAGCAAATTCGCAGCCAAAGCAACACACAAGATCAGTCCCGCTACAAGAAGGGCCAGCTTCCAGTGGAAGGTCAGCCAGCGAGCAGCGGTTTGGAAAGCGTTGATTGCCCCAGTGATGATTTGGTGGAGGCTAATTTGTGGGCCTGGGCGCGTGTTCCATTCGAGGGGGATGGTAAATGGAGTCGCGCCGCTTGGTTCAGGTAAATCAGGCCAGAAGACAGCAGGCCGCTGGCGGCGAAGGTGTGGAACAAGTTCGGGAAGGCGCCTAGTGCGATGGAGATAGATGATGAGTTCACGGGCCTGGGCAGCGTTGCCCTTGCCTGGAAGGTCATCATAGTTGATGCCGAGAGTAAAGCAGAGGGTGCGCAAGTCTTGCTCGCCAAAATGGGCGGCAATGAGGCTGTGAATCTGCGCAAGGTATTGGTGGTATGGGGTTTGTGCGTCCATTGAGATTTGCCCTCACTTGGCTGTGTTGGCAAGAAAGCGATGTTTGTCTGAGATAATTATACGCTAGCTTGAAGAAAGCAGTGTGCGCCTCGCCAGTGAGTGCTGGTCAAGTTCGCTATATGTCAGCAACACAAAACTAGGGGGCCGCCATACATACCCGAAAACCAAAGCTCCTACTGCGATTGACTGGCGAACCATCATAGCGAAATGCACAGCGGGCATAGTCCGCGGTATTGCTGAACGACCCGCCGTGCCGTCAAGCAGCGACAAGCTCTCTGGAGGCATCTGGCCCGTTAATAACGCATACAGCGTCGCTCCTAGCCCGTACACGTCACTCCTCTCATCCGTACCACCTATCTTGTATTGCTCTGGTGGGGAAAAGCCTGGGGTTACACCCAGCGCGCCAGTCATTGTCTTGCTGCTCGCTCCCACCTTGGCCAGGCCAAAATCAACTAAAAAGACCTGCCCTTCGGGTGTGACCTTGATGTTTTGCGGCTTGATGTCGCGGTGGATAATGGGCGGCTGGCGGCTGTGCAAATAGTCCAATGCGCCGCACACCTGCACCACCCACGCCACGGCTTGCTTTTCAGGCAATGGCCCCGTGCGACTCACAATCTGCGCCAGGTCCTCACCCTCGATATAATCCATCACCAGGTATTGGCTGCTGCCATCTGGTGTGACAAAATGATCAATAACATTGGGCAAATTGGCGTGGCGTAAGCTTGCCAACATCAACGCCTCGCGCTCGAACTGCGCCCGCGCGGCCCCCATCGCCTCCGGCGAAATACCCAACGCGGCCAGCGTATTTTCTTTTATGGCGACGAGCTTGTGCAGGCGGTTATCGTAAGCGCGATAGATTGCGCCCATCCCGCCCTGCCCCAGCATCTCCTCAATCCGATAACGATTTTCCAATACGCTTCCCGCCACAAGCATCATCTCACCTCACATTTGACCATATGCAAAAGCCAGGGTTTTCACTGCTTCACCGTCAGCGCCCTGTCGCTGGCCAGCGTCACCGCCGCCTGCGTCAGCGCTGCAACCAACGCCGGAACCTCATTCAGTCGCACATGGAACGCCTGAGGTTCAATATTCTCATCAACCCGCCACAATCTGATGGCAGGCCATCCGTCTACGTCGAATGTGATAGTCTCAACCTCCAGATGATCGCCTATTTTGATCTTCATTATTCTCGCCGCCCCTTGTGGTCTTTGAGCCACTTGTCGCACACCTGGCAGCCCTCAAAGTGAGCATAACTGAACGCGGAAAGCTATGGACCTCATTTGTTAGACCGATAGCTTTTCTGCTTGTTGTGCCAGCAACCGCGCTTTCAAGAGAGATGTTGGGCTAAGAGTTGCGCATTACCAAAGGTAGGTAAATTGTAGAAGGTTGTACTAGAGTGGTAAACGACCATTGGTAGGGTGCGCCCATCAACAGATTCCCAGCCAGATCGTCTGCCGCTGTGAGGGTGACGGTGTAGACTGTCTCATAAGCAAAGGGAGCGTGACTTAACGTGACCACTCTATCATCACTGCTCCACACCGGCAACCACCCGCCAGGGTCAGGCGAGACGGTATAACTGAATGTGCTAGTACTGATGACTTCGCTAAAGGTGATGACAACCGACACATCCAGCGCCACATCACCCGCGTTGCTGACCGGCCTGGTGGCCAGCACTTGTGGCGGAGTGATGTCAACAGCACTGACTGTGAGGGTGAAGGATTGGGTCTCCGTCAACCCGCCGGCATCGCGCACTTGCAGTGTGATGGGGTGCTCGCCCACATCCGTGATGGCTGGCTCACCACTGAGAGTGGCTGCGCCATTGCCGGTTGGAGTCCAAGTGAGCCAGACCGGTTTGACGAGCGCGGTGAGGGTCAGCACATTCGATGGGAGGTCAAGGTCGGTGGCCATCACGGTGTAATTGTAGGGGATGGCCCGGGTGGCGGCCGTCACCGGTATGCTCGTAAAGCGCGGTGCAGTGTTGATTTCGCTCACGGTAATCGTGATGGTTTCTGTGTCATCCAACACGCCATCGCTCACCTGCACGGTGGCAGTGTATGCGCCTGGGCCATCGGCTTCGCTCGGCGTCCACGTAAAGCGCCCGGTTGCCCCTTCAATATTGCCCACCGAACCCGTCGCTAGGCTAAAGGCCAGCGTTTGGGTCGGAATATCGCTATCGGTTGCGGTGGCTGTAAAGACTAGTGTTGCCAGTTCATCCACGTTCTTGCCGCCGATTGCGCCTAGCACCGGCGCAACATTGACCTCGTTCACGGTGACGGTAATGGTTTCGGCATCGTCTAGCACGCCATCGCTCACACGGATGGTGGTGGTGTATATGCCAGGGCCTTGGGTTTCGTCTGGCGTCCAAGCGAACACGCCGCCCGGTGTGAGGCTGCCCACCGAGCCTGCGTCGAGCGAGAAGGTCAGCGTTTGCGTTGGAATGTCGCTATCGGTGGCGGTGGCCGTAAAGACAAGCGCTGCCAGTTCATCTACCACCTTGTTGCCAATCGGCGCGAGCACTGGCGGTGTGTTGTCATTGCTCCCCACTACTAACGGTGCATCAGCATTGGCCGGGTCGTACCAAACGGGGGCTGACCAAGTATAATCTGTTGCGCGGCCACTACCCAGAGAGCTGGTGTCTCTGAATTTGACCACGAACCAATCGCCCGATGTTGCCGTTACGTTTACGGCCCAAGATCCGCTGACTGTATCGGGCGCGTAGGAAGCGGCCACAGTGGAAAAGTCGTTTTTGTAAATCCAGATACTTTGAATGACATCGTTCGCCGACTCTGCCCGGCAAACAGGGACATTGTTGTTACAGATGGAAGCAGAGGGATTATCCCACCAAATCGTAAAGGCCACGTTCGCATCCCCGCCAATAGTTTGCCCCATACTCCAATTGTTGGCAATAAACCCAATCTGCATATTGGCATCTTCAGTGGCATAGGCCATGTGCTCCTGGAGCGCATCTATCACATTATCAGCATTCAGCGCCGTGTCTTTGGCTCGCACAATCACCGTATATTCGCTGGAGGAAGCCCCCCAGGTAGCTTCGTGATTATCCTGATCTGCCGATGGGGCCAGCTTCCAACCCAGGCTAAGGAAATGCGCCCACTGCGATTCCGAGTTGCCGCCGCTGTCGGAAAAATCGGTTACAGTGGAAAAGGCAGGGCCAGAGGACACAGCTAACACGCCTACGTAGGGAGCGGCTGACGGCTCATAGCGATTGCCAAAGTCGGTGCTGTTGGGATGGTTGAATTGCACAGCAACCTGTTCGCCTGCCAACGCCAGCCCTACCACATGGTCGTAGTAATCATCGGCATCATCCCAATCACCATTGGGGTGGTCCTGCCCCACTAGATCAGCGGCATTGTATAGATTCCAATGCCCACCTGACGAGATGGTGCTGACCTCAAGCCCGGCAATGGCAACAAAGCTGGCATTAGTAGCACTGATTGCGCTGGCGCGAATGGTATCGTAGGTGCTCTCGTACCACAGCGTGGCGCTGCCGCTGCGGTTTTGGTGCAGGTGGGGGGTGACAATGAAATACTGCAAATGGGGCAGGTTTTTGGCATAGGCAAAAGCCTGCGCTGCCGTCGAACCTGCTGCCCCATCATCGCCATCCATATTGATGTGCGAGTGCTGCGAGCCAAACCACCGTTCATAGTCCACCAGGCCAGCGGGAGGCCGACTGGCAGGCTGTGCTACTGATACGCCAACACTAGAAGGCAGACTCAACAGCAAAATCAGCATCAATAATGTGATGCGGACTCCCAATACCGCTACTTTGAAAACGTGTTTGCTCATAAATTCCTTGCCCCTGTTTTGCTCAAACTTGCTCACCAATGAGCCAAGCGTCTTATGCTGGCATCTAATAATAGGCGCGTGCTGCAGATGTGCTGGTAGATAAAGTATTGTTGGTCAAACTGATCCATCAGCGTAAAGTTGCGCTTGAGGCGGGTATAGTCGCGATAGTCGCGCAGCCAGCGCAGGCAGATGGAGTGAAATGTGCCCAGGTACATCTCGTTGAGGTTGAAGCGGATGCCAAAAAACTTGATCAGTCGCTCTGAGGTGGCGATTTGAAGCTGCGCTTAGGATTGCCAATATCAGCACCATTGCAGAGCCAAGGACGCTCATCATTGCAAAGAGATCGCCGACCAACATGGCGAGCGCGGCGAAGGCGTCAATCAGTGTCATGTTCATTGCGCTTCTCCTGTTTTCGGGCTATTTCCCCTTGCGTGCCATCGCCTCCCGCGCCTCCCCCTCAACCTTGGCCAAGTGCGCGCCGCACAGCGGAATGACTTGGGCGCGCGGCTCGTGGATGGCGACGGCTTGCGCTGCGTGCCTATAGCAAATGGCGCAATAGGTGCCGTTAGTGATTTGGATGTTCAGGGCGTGCGCGTTTTGGATGTGTTTCAATACGTCGTTAATGGTCATTAGGCTGCCTTTGGGTGCGTTTGTTTAACTGCTGTGATTATAGCACAGCCCTCACCCACCAGAAAACGGCGACTTGCCTGCCAACAGCACCACCAGCGCAATCCCCTCAGCCTTGGCTTCGACCGGACAGCCAATCGCAAAACCCGCCCCGGCCAGCGCCCAATTGCCCATCATCGCTTTGTCGAGTTCGGGCGTGCCAGCCCATTGTTTCATTGCTTCCTCGGCCACGATGGCAGAGGTGAACGAGCCGCCACACAAAAGAATGCGCAACTCTGCGATCGGCTGGTCTAGCTGGTCTGCCAGCGCATTGTCCACCAAACCAAAGTCAATCCTGCCCTCGACAATGTCCAAGGCGCGTTGTTCAGCCAACTCGTGCAGCACGTCATTTCCCTTGACCTCCCCTACCCAACGTGCCGCTCGTTCGGCGTTGAGGCGGGTGATGATTTCGTTCTGGACTGTCACGATATCCAGCTTGTCGGGCGGGATTGGCGTCGGACTTGTGGAGATTGAGCAGGCTGAGGCGGCCAGCAGCACGATGACCAAAATTATTCTGTTACTCACGTCAGAGACCAATACTTCTTTTGCGCCCTCTTGCGGCTGAGCGTGGCCAGTGAGCGCCTCAACCAGGTGGTAGGTAAAGATGCTCATTGTCTTATCGCTACGAATCCACGAACTTTGTGTTCCCTGTGATGAGCTGAGCACTGTGCAGCCTGCCCCTTGAGCTAATGCTTCCAAGCCCTTTGCCCCTGGGCCGACCAGCGCCTTTTTCGCCCTTCATCAACAGCGCAGGCGAGAATGCTGCTCCAAAATAGCCCTGCGGCAATACCAAAACATCCTTGATACCCATTCCACCAGCGTGGCAGCAATCGAGTATAACGAGTAGCCGTTGTGGCTGGAGATCGCTCACCGCTTCAGCAAAATCGGTCGCGCACCGCTCTGGGTGCGAGAGCACTGTGCTGACGGCGTTGATGTCCTTGATGACATCGGGCAAGGCCCAGCTTGCAACGCTGTTTTCATTCACCCCGATGAGAAGCGCGTAACCGTTGGTAAATTGATTGGTCATTTTTATAGACCAGAGGGCAGACCCTACTAAGGGTGGACTGATTTATTCTTCGGTGGCAGGCCTGCGGAAACTTGGCCTGCGACAAGTCGCAGAAGCATCTCTCCAAGCAGCCACCCGCCTCATCAGCGAATACAACCCACATTGTCCGCTATGCTTGGAGATGAAACTATAGTAATTTCCCTGTGGTTCTTGGAACCAAATTTGGTTATCCATTATATCAGGCGGAGGAACTGGCTCGGTCTTGCACATATAGCCAATCACAGGAACCTGCCTCTCTAGAGATCCTCCAGTTACATCCAAGCAATTGTTGCTGTTCTTGTTCCTAATTTGGTACTCGGAGAACGTTGCTATCTTACTCCTACGGATACTCATGCCAAAGTTCGGGGGTTCAAACCTGTATGCATTATATGGGTCGTGATAGTAAAGGGAATAGTCATTAGTATCCGTTTTGATTATCTCTGGATACTCAACCCAGCAACTGTCATCCTTCTCTGCCACCGATAAGGATTAGTAGTAGATTTCGCCCAAGATGTAAGGTTAGTAATATCGTTTGTTCGCGCCAAACCTATACCCATGCGTATAAAAAAGGTGAACTGGCATTGTATGTTAGTTTTGCACCTACTTATCCGTATTCAGGGCATCGTAGACATTGTCAACACAAAAGCCGACCATTAGATTGAGGTTTTTTGAGTACAATTTATCGCTTTGTCTTCGATGCGCTGAATACGAATACCTACTGGATAGGACAGAGTAATTTGTCTCAGTTTGGTCTGAACAAAACAAACTCTTTCTATAATTCCCCAGGGCAAAGTTTTGTAAAAGCAGAAACGAACTTCTGGCTATCTCTGCGTCCTAATCCAGCCTGCTTTGCGGCTTTTTGTGCAATCAAAGACAGAACGCTATCCAATTCGCCTGCGCTTTTTAAACGCTCAATCTCCTCACGGGTCATCATAGCACGGATTTGTTGCAAACTGATAAATGTGGCCAATACCCATCGTGCGGCCGGGACTTGATCCGCAAAGCCCAACGCCATCGCAGTAATCGGCCTAGTCTCCTGAAGTAAAGGTTGATCTTTCAGACCCCTAAGGATTTCAAGCAGCCTGTCTTGAATGACCTCAAGTTCTGCCAGGTAGTCGGGGCGTGCTGCTTGAATGATTCCTCTAGCAAACTCGTAGACCTTTTGCTCAAACGTTTGGCTGTGCTGTGGCGGTAAGAAGCTCAGGTCAAAGTGTGGTGTTTTTGCAAGTTGGGGTAGATCATTAAAAACCTCGCGGCGCGCTATCGCTAATTGGTCAGCATAATATGACTGGCATTCCAGGCATGTCTCCAGGTGTTGGCGCATTTGAGGATAGAGCTGCGCTGCGACTTGCCCATCATTTTCAGCATCTACATAGTCAGGCAAGAGTTTTCGATAACGATTACACGCCTCTACATTCTCCAGAGGGCTGACGATAAGCCGAGCCAACCGCCCCAGCCGGGCAGAGTTGTCTAGGTCCATTACTCTTCAGCCCTCCCCATAAGCGGGCGCGCTCCGGATGAGTTCAGCATGGACAAGTCAAATTGAACGGGGGACGAAAGGGTAGGCAGTTGCCCCGCCGTTTCCATTCTTTCAAGCTCAACTTGGTCAAGGTAGAGCTGCGCGCATATTGAGCACGAGGCCAGGTGAATGTGAACTGGCGCAAACATCTCCAATAGCCCCGGTTGCTGAGCATCCAAATAGTCCATCAATGACCGCTGACAGTCGTCGCAACTCAGTGCAGTCTTCCCTCTGCTCTGCAGTGTGTCACGCAGAGATTTCAATGCCTTGTGTAGCGGTACTCTGCCTGCCCGGCTGGGGCTAGCTGCAAATAAATCAGAATTAATCTGTACCACCAAAAAATCCTTGCAAGTCTTGCGCTAATTGGCTATCACTGCGCAATTTCTGAATCGCCCGATGCATAATGACATAGACATTGTTGGGAGTTGTCTGCAGTAATTCGGCGATCTCGGAATAACTGCGACCATTCAGATAGAACTCGGCGACGACGCGCCATTGCTGAGAATCCCCCAAAACTTGGTGAATCCGCTGAACCAGTTGTTTTGCCGCCAGGTCATCTTCAGTATCGGATAGCATATCCTCCGGTGTCTCAGCAATTGATTGTTTCACATCTGTTTCTTCGGCGTGAGTCTCGTCGCCTTCGGAATCAGTTTCCGCGTTGAGTGGTTCTTCAGGGTAACGGCCCATTTGACGCAAGTCCTGGTAAAACTCGTTCAAAACAATCTGGCGCGTCCAGCTAAAAAACTGCCTGGGATCATCGCAAGTATCCAGCTTTTCATAGATATTTTTCAGCGCGCGTTGGGCGCAGTCTTTAGCCCAGTCCTCATCGCCAGTTTTGTACAAGGCAATCCGCGCCAGGCGTTCCCCCAAATATTGGAAAGCCTCAGCCTGGATTGGCGTTCTGTCCGCCTGGCAAGCCCTATAAAAGGCCACCACATATTGGCGCGCTGCGCACTTTTCTATAAATACCTCTGTCAGCGCGCACTCTTCAGAGTGAAAATCGTCGAGCGTGGCTGAGATTAGAGCATCTTCGCTAATACCAATCAGCCGCCAGCCTCTTTTTTCAAGCAGGCGATGTATGACTTGCTGGCACAAGCGCCATTCGCTTGATGGCGTTTCCATCATGGGTGTAGGTGACCTTCTTTTCAGGATGCCTGGATACGTTTTATCTTGCTAGATTATACAGGCAATTTGCCAGATGGGAAAGGCAGAGTTGATTGAAAGTGTAAGATAGGCCAGACATTCAGCATCTTTCCGCGTAACACAGGAACCCAGGAAAGCATATAACTATTAGCGAACACAGACATAGGCGAATGGGTGTATACTGATGTCATCTTTTCGTCTTGAGGAGCTACCCATGCGCTACACGCGAGAAGAGCGTGAAGAGTTGGCCCGGCGTAAAGAG
>JBGSMF010000247.1:0-6645 GCA_041740315.1 Thermoflexales bacterium | reverse complement strand
ACTTTTTCATTCTGCCACGAATCTCACGAATTAGCACGAAAAAGACAGAGCAAATTAGTGGAATTCGTGCAATTCGTGGCTAAAAATCTCGGCATTGTTCTCGCAGAATTCACTCCGGGCAGAAAGTGTACGGTAGAGAATATTCAGTCAATGAGCGCAAATCCTGAATATAACTTGGCAAAAATGCCAAATGGCCCAAGTCCAGATAGCTAACAAAAAAAAGCCCTCGGACTAGGGATTACCGCGCGAGGGCCTTTCATTCGAGTGTTGTGGTGGGCTGTAATGACAAGAAAATTGCGAGCGATTACTTTTTGCCTGCCGAGCCCCACTTGGCTTCAAAGTCTGCCGCGCCCAGCTTGTACCAGTCGGCATTCTTTTCTTCAAACTTTTTCCACTCTTCCTTTAGCTCGTCTGTCGGGAAAATGGCCTCCACGGGGCATTCGGGCACGCACGCGCCGCAATCAATGCACGTGTCGGGGTCAATATAGAGCTGTTCGATCTCTCCGTATTGCCCTTCGCTCTTGGCTGGGTGAATACACTCTACCGGACAAACTTCGACACAGGCTGTGTCTTTGGTCCCAATACAAGGTTGGGCGATTACGTGTGTCATTTGTTTATATCTCCTTAAATTTTTGAACACCTGTTCTTTTGCAAGGGTTTAACGAGCTGCTGCAAATCTCTGTGCAACATCTGCAAATCTCTGTGCAACATCATTCCAATTGATAATATTGAACAGCGCATTGGTATAATCGGGGCGTTTGTTCTGGTATTTGACGTAATAAGCATGTTCCCACACATCCAAAACCAACAGTGGCACCGCGCCCCATACGGTCAGGTCCTGGTGCTTTTCGGCCTGCAGAATCATCAGGCTGTTGGTCAACTTGTTCCAGGCCAGCACCCCCCAGCCGCTGCCTTCTACTGCATTGGTGGCGGCAATCAACTGCTTTTTGCAGGCTTCAAATGAGGTAAAATCCTTGGCAATTTGCGCGGCCAAGTCGCCGCTTGGCTCGCCGCCGCCCCCCTGGCCAGCTGGCGCCAGGTTGGTCCAGTAAATGCTGTGCAGCAGGTGGCCTGAGCCGTGAAAAGCCAACTCACGTTCCCAATGCTTGATCAGGGCGTAATCGCTTGTGGCGCGGGCTTTGGCTAGTTCTTCTTCGGCCTTGTTCAGGCCGGCAACATAGCCCTGGTGATGCTTGTCGTGGTGCAAGTGCAGGGTTTGCTCGTCAATAAAGGGTTCGAGGGCATTGTATGGGTACGGTAGAGGTGGTAATTCGTGCGGCATAATTATCTCCTTTCTCACTCGTCTATTTCTCACTAATCGTCTATTGATTTACGCCTTTAGGGGATTCTATAAGCGTCTTATTAATGTCTTATGGTAACTACTCAGCCTGCACCCTTCGACTACGCGCCGCGCAGCCTGAGCGAAGTGAAACGCAGTCGAAGGAGCGCGGCGCTCCGCTCAGGATGCTGAGTAGTTACGTCTTATGAACATTGTATCTGTTTTGAATGGCTTGTCAAGCAAGTCGGCGCACCGCGCGCAGCACCAGGGCGACTGCCTCTCCAAGATCACCCTGGGTGTTGACCGTAATGTGCGGGCGATTGATGATGTGATTGATGATGCGATTGATGCGCTCTTGATTTTTTTGCATCCGCAGATACACTTGCCAAGTGGCGTCTGAAAGATCGCGCGGACTGCGGGCTGCCTGGCGTTGTTCCAGCCTTTGGCGAATAATGGCTTCTGACGCAACAACGCGCACAATCAGCAACTTGGCCCCGTTTTGATCGGCCAGGCGATATAAAAACTCGCGGTGAAATTCCACCAGGTTGGTGGCGTCGCTGATGGCCGAGCTGCCGCGCCCCAGCAGCCGCCCAATGACGGCTTGCGCCACGCGGTGCACAAACTGGCTTTCTTGGCTGGTGTGGGTGGGGCTGGGAAACAGCGCCTTGCGCACAAAATCCGATTCTACCACAACCCCCGGCAAGGCTTGCGCAATTGCGCGAGACAGCGTAGACTTGCCTGTGCCAGGCAAGCCCACCATTACCATCAACACAGGCTTGATGCTTCGGTGCGGGGGAGTATCTAGCTTGCTTTCTACCAGTTCGATGGCTTGATGAAAATCCATACTTTTCGCGAATTGGCGCTATTCCGAAAATAACCACGAACCCTCTGCACACGCGAGGGCATGTGACACAAAGAAAAAGGCGTTCTATTTTCATTCCTGGTCGAGAGCGCAGCCCGTGTTGTCTACTAGAAATTCGTGGCGATTTGTGTTTATTCGTGGGCGAAAGATAACAAGATGAACAAACCTTTGGTAGCTCCGGCGGTTGTGCTCGTCGTTGGCATTCTGGCCGTTTCAAGCGCTTCGGTGTTCATCCGCTATGCTCAAGATGAGGGCGCGCCTTCGTTGGTCATTGCGGCCGGCCGCCTGACCATCGCTTCGCTGATTTTGGCCCCGTTGGCCTGGGCGCGCCACTGCAACGAATTGCGTCGCCTGGGTTTGGCCGATTGGCGTTGGGCGCTTGCATCGGGTGTGTTTTTGGCGCTGCACTTTGCCACGTGGATCACCTCGCTCGAATATACTACGGTCGCCAGTTCGGTTGTTCTGGTGTCTACCTCTCCGCTGTGGGTGGCGTTGGCGGCCTGGCTTTTCTTGCGCGAACGCCTGACCGGCCAGGTCATTGCCGGCTTGATTGTGGCAGTGATGGGCGGAATAGTCGTCAGCCTCAGCGATAGCGGGCAAGATGCTGGCAGCGCGCCCCTGCTAGGCAACGCACTGGCGCTGGCGGGTGCGCTCGCCGTGGCAGGCTATTGGCTTATCGGGCGGCTGCTGCGCGCCAGGCTGTCGCTGGTGCCGTATGTGGCGGTGGTGTACGGCACGGCGGCCATTGTGTTGTTAATGATGGCGGTATTGGCCCACCAATCCTTGGCAGGCTATCGCCCGGCAGTTTATGGGTGGTTCTTGTTGCTGGCGTTGGGACCGCAATTGTTGGGCCATTCGTCATTCAACTGGGCGCTGGCGCATTTGCCGGCGGTGTTTGTGGCCGTGGCCACCTTGGGCGAGCCGATTGGCTCTACCGTGCTGGCCTATCTGTTTTTGGGCGAAGCGCCTACCCCTTGGAAGCTTGTTGGCGCGGCATTGATTCTGATAGGTATTGTGTTGACGTTAAGGAGTCAAAAGTAGGGTCAATGCGTCAAAATCTGGCTCAGGAACAGCTTGGTTCGTTCCTCCTTGGGATTGGCAAAGAATTCGTCGGGCGACGCTTGCTCCACAATTTGCCCCTCGTCAAAGAACACGATGCGGTCAGCGACCTCTCTGGCAAAGCCCATCTCGTGCGTGACGACGATCATCGTCATGCCGCTGCGGGCCAGCTCGCGCATCACGTCGAGCACTTCTTTGATCATCTCTGGGTCTAGCGCCGAGGTTGGCTCGTCAAAGAGCATGATCTTGGGTTCCATCGCTAGCGCGCGGGCGATGGCCACACGCTGCTGCTGCCCCCCCGAAAGTTGCCCTGGGAATTTGTGCGCCTGTTCGGGGATGCCAACCCGTTTGAGCAGCTTGTGGGCGTTTTCTTCTGCCCTGGCTTGGGGCCACTTGCGCGCCCACATTGGCGCCAGCGTGATATTTTGCAGCACGGTCAGGTGAGGAAAAAGATTGAATTGCTGAAACACCATGCCGATTTCGCTGCGGATGGCGGCAATGTTGCGGACGTCGTTGGTCAGCTCGATGCCGTCTACGATGATCTGGCCTTTCTGGTGTTCTTCCAGGCGATTGATGGCGCGAATGAAGGTAGATTTGCCCGAGCCGGACGGCCCACAAATGACGACGACTTGGCCGCGCTTGATGGTGAGACTCACTCCGCGCAGCACGTAAAAGTCATCGAACCACTTTTCCACGTCTCGACAGATGATAATGTCATCGCCCACATTCATTCGTTGTTCAGACATTCTCTTTCTCCCTCAGCCTATTTTTCGCACCCGTAGGCTTGCATCCCCATGCAAGCCGCTTGTTAAAGTTCGCGCATGGGGATGCGCGAACTGCGAAATCCAGGCTCAGGCTTGGCCTAGCGTTGCCCAAGCCCCAAGGTGGTCTCCAATCGGCGGCTGGCATAAGACATAGAGTACGTAAAGACCCAGAAAATCGCGGCGATAAAAATATACACCTCACTGTTGAGCAGCAACCATTCGGGATTGCTGTTCAGCACCGCTTTGCCCACCGCCAGTAGTTCCAACAGCCCGACGATGATCGCCAATGTTGTATCCATAAACAAGGCGATGAATTGTCCCACGATAGCAGGAATCACTGTCCTGAGCGCCTGGGGCAATACAATCAGCAACATGGTCTGAAAGCCATTCAGTCCCACCGCCCTGGCGGCTTCATACTGGCCTTTAGGAATGGCTTGCAAACCGCCGCGCACATTTTCTGCCATATAAGCGGCGGAAAAGAGCGTCATGCCGATTATTGCTCGCAGCACGCGATCGATGCGAATGTTTTCTGGCAAAAAGAGCGGCAAAATAATCGAGGCCATAAAGAGAATAGTCACCAGCGGCACGCCTCTGACCAGCTCGATAAACAAAGTGCAAAAGACCTTGACCACCGGCAGCGCGCTCTGCCGCCCCAGCGCCAGCAAAACGCCTATGGGAAACGAAGCGACGATGCCCACCAGGGCCAGCAGGAAGGTGAGCAATAGTCCTCCCCACAAACCGCTATCTACCAGGGGGAGAGTTGCGTTGTTCGCAATTCCTTGCAGCAAGACGATGGTCAGGATAAAAGACACAAACCAGGCCAGCAAAACCCAGCGCCCTTTGACAGCGGGTGTCCGCCCAAGCAGCAAGCCGGCTGCAACAAGAACCGGGTTGGCAAGCAACCACAAGCGCAGCGTCAAGTTCATGCCCACCGGCAGCAGTCCAACGATTCCAAAACCTGCCGCCAACGCCAATGCAAACGTGCGCACCGTTCCACCCCACACGCCCCAACTAACACCCATGAGAAAAGTGACCATCAGGACAATGACCCCTACTCGCCAGATTTGCTCGGTGGGATACTGCCCAACGGCAAACAGCTTGAAGCTGTTGGTGACGGGGGCCCAGTTGGCCGTGAAAAAAATCCATCTGAAAATGCCTTGCAATAACCAGGCGACCAAGATGCCCGCTACAAGGGTCAGCAGCGTGTTGTGCCAGTTACTGAACAGGTTCCTTTTGAGCCACAGGGCCGGGCCAGGCCCGGCGGGCGGGCGCGGTGTTTTTAGGTTGATCACACTCATTGTTATCGCTCCACCAACTGCACGCGGCGATTGTAAATATTCATCACAAGCGAGGTCAACAAACTCATCACCAGGTAACTGACCATGATCATGACAAAGACTGGCACGGCGCGTCCGGCCTGGTTGATGATGGTCCGTCCAACGAAAAAGAGATCGGGATAGCCGATCAGGATAGCCAGGCTCGAGTTCTTGGTCAGGTTCAAATATTGGCTGATCAGCGGCGGGATAATCACGCGCATGGCTTGGGGAAAAACAACCAGGCGCAGCACTTGCATGTGGCTCAAACCCAGGGCGCGCGCAGCCTCGAACTGTCCCCGACTTACGGCCAAGATGCCCGCTCGCACAACTTCGGCGGTAAAGGCCCCGGTGTAAATCACCAGGCCGGCCAGCAGCGCGGCAAACTCGGTTGAAAGGGCCAATCCGCCCTTAAAGTTGAACTTGTCCAGCACGGGCGTGGTTGAGATCAGTGGGTTAGGCCCCACGGCGTACCAGCCCGCAAGCGGCAACGCGACGAGCGCCACCAAGGCCATGGCGAGTGGATAGGTCGCCCGCCCGGTTCGGGTTTGATAGCGCGATAGGATCTGGTGCAGAATGATAGCGCTGAGCGCGCCCGCAATGATGAAAATCGTCCACGCGCCAAAAGTGGGGCTTGGGTTGGCCCAAATCATGTACAAACCGCGTTGGCTGAGAAAGATCGGGCCGGGCAGTTCGACGCTTTGCCTCACCGGCGGCAGCTTTTGGAAAATGGCAAAATACCAGAAAAATAATTGGACCGCCAGTGGGACATTGCGAATGATTTCGATATAGACGGTGGCGAGCTTGTTGACCAGCCAGTTGGTCGAAAGGCGGCCCAAGGCTGCGATTGTTCCCAACCCTGTAGCCAGGACGATGCCGGCCAAAGAGACTTTGAGGGTGTTCAGGATGCCCACCAGGAAGGCATAGCCAAAGGAAAAAGAGGGATCGTATTCGATGACAGATTCGCCCAGCGCAAAACCGGCCGATTGGCTGGTGAAACTATAACCCAGGTCCAATCCGCGCTGCCGCGCAGCCTGGAGGACATTGCCGATAAAAAAGATGACAAAGCCAATGACCAGGACGGCGGATATGATCTGGAGCGCCCATTGCAAGACAACCACGTCTCGCCAGATGGGCACTCCTTTACGGTACAGAAAGCGGGTCAAAGAGCTTGGGTTCATGATACCATCTCATTGGCAGGGAGCCTCCCGAGCGCAGCCGAAGGATGCTCCCTGCTTGGCCGTTATTGGCTCTTTGGGATTTCGCGTGGTAGACCTAACCCCTCCCACTCCCCCCTTTGGGGGTCGCGGGACAGGCTGGCCCCCTTCCTCCCACTCCCTGCGGTCGCGGGACAGGCTACGAGGGAAG
>JBGSMF010000246.1:0-2391 GCA_041740315.1 Thermoflexales bacterium | reverse complement strand
ACTTTTTCATTCTGCCACGAATCTCACGAATTAGCACGAAAAAGACAGAGCAAATTAGTGGAATTCGTGCAATTCGTGGCTAAAAATCTCGGCATTGTTCTCGCAGAATTCACTCCGGGCAGAAAGTGTACGGTAGAGAATCGCTGCGGAGCGATGACTTTGTGCAACTCGAGCAGGTTATGCCCATTGGGTTGTGCGGTCAGCCCCACCGAGGGCAGGACCGTTTCAAACTCCTCGGCAGCTTTTTTGCCGCGCAATTTGTAATTGCTATGGATGGTTGCGCAGCGATAGTATTCACGGCCCTTGGGCCCACCAGTGACGCCGCGCAAATTGGCCTCACGTCCATCGTATGTTGCGCAGACCCAGCAACGGCCAATGCCGGTCAGCAGATATTCGCGGCGTGGGCGGTCTTGCGATGTAGGGGTGAAACTTTTGTCTTTGCGCAATTGCTGGTTGTGCTTCCAGAGATCTATAGAATAGACATTATCGGAAATAGCAGGACGGGCATCCCCATGCCAGTCCGCCAACGTACACCCTGGACTGCCCGTCCAGGGCAGGCTTGCACCTGCGCTGCGCTTGGCCCCTTTGGGAGTGCAGCCTGCCTGGCGCAGACAGGGTGTGGGGATACGTTGGCTGCGTTATTTCCGATAAACTCTAATATAAAGCCTGGTGCTGGCCCACGACCTGCTTCACTATTGTGCGCCGATTACCTGTTGTTGCCTTGGGTTGAGAGGTGCGTTGGTTGGGATGCTCAGGGTCGTCTTCCATATCGAGCGGCTTGGATGGATAACGAGCAACCAGCCCAGCATAGTATGGACTGCGCACAATGTCACGGATGCTGTCACGAGTAAACTCGCCAGGTGGAAACAAACCTGGGCGCCCGAAAGTGCACCACCTGCCCATCTGGCAGAGTAAAGTCGTGCGTGTTCACATAATCGCTGATATCGCTGTCGCTCATTTTCTGACTGTACAGCACTGCGATCAGTCGAGCGGCGTGCGATTCGATAGGATGGGGTAGGGGGATGCGTCCTTTGCCGCGATCAGGCTGGCCGACCAAGGGACAGTAGCGGGGCCATTGGGGTCGGTACATTAATTTGAGCAGCGAGGCCAGGTTACGGTAAAGGCGGTCAAGATATTGGACGGCGATGGCGTCTGCCTTACTAACTTTGATGTCACGGATGGCCTGCTGTAGTCCTGGCCGGCGGCTGTTGCGGCCAGTGCGATCAGGGTCAGAATAGGTAGCAACAACTTCCCACCCCTTCGCCTTGACAAACTCTTCCACCCGGTCGGGTTGCACCTCGGTCGAGTAACCGGGCCGCTTGGGGTCAATAACTGAGACGCGGGTGTAAACGATGACCCGTTTGCGGCCTGGTTTGCTCATGATGCCGCTGATGATGCTCTGAACGGTCTTGAGCAGTTCCTCCGCCGAAGAGGGGATTAGCTAATTTTTGTCATTGCTCATGGCTGTTTTTCTCCTTTGCCTGGCGCTTTGGCCGAGGCAAACCTAATGCATCGGATTGCTCGGTGCGCCCGGTGATGCGGCGCAGCTCGAGCGAGAGGTCGCGGCAGAATCAGAAAAACCTGGTTTCTAGGCCAAGTTTCAACTCATTTGAAACACACCCATTTGATTGGAGCGATGCGCACCGCTCGGGTGTGATATAATCGAATCACGTGATTATGATCAATTCTACAATGTCGTAGTGGCAAACTCTTGCCAGATGAGGTAGGAGCAGCGATGGTGCAGCGAGAGCCATACAAAAAGGGGTCCACAGACAGAGTATGCTTGGAAAGTTGATGAGGGCATCAGGGGTTACCAAAGTGGCCAGCAAATCAGAACATTGGAAATCGCCTTGCAAAAGCTTTCACAAGAGACTGGTATAGGAGTGCGAACTCTTCAGCGTGCGCGGTCCGACAAAGTTCTAGAGCCTTCTGACCAACTATTGCTTGCCAAAGCGTGCATAAAAACTAAACCAAGCCTGGGAAGAGAATGGGTAGAGGGTCTGTTTCAAGCAGCCAAGCAATCAGACCACCTCGCGCGAGCTGTGGTGGAGATATGAAGCGAGGCAACCTCATCGCAGCGCAAGGACAAACAGCCAAGGGTTCCCTCGCCCCCTGAGGTATACCTTGAACGCACCGAGTTGATGGTGCAGCTCGAAGGTGTGATGAAACAGGGCGCACGACTGGTGACGATTGAGGGCATGGCTGGCACAGGCAAGACAGAATTGCTGTCTGCATTTGGGCGTCGAATGATAGATGCTGACCGACAGCGCATAGCTGACCAACGAATGTTGGATGGAACCGACAGCGCATGCCTGACATGAAAGTGTGTGACAGCCGACAGTCCTGGGCGACGAATGTCGGTTACGATTTTACAAATGGATAGGGCCAACG
>JBGSMF010000245.1:0-23741 GCA_041740315.1 Thermoflexales bacterium | reverse complement strand
ATCGCCGGCGGCGATGCGCACGGCAAACCCCGGTGGGAAGCGGCGTTCCTTGCGCGCCGGGCGCACCAGGCAGCATATTTGCTGACCGGCGCTTGCCAGCCGCGCGACAACGCTTTGCCCAACAAAGCCGGTGGCTCCGGTGATGAGTATCATGGCTGTCCCTTGTGTTGAACGTTTAACGTTGGATATTTAATGTTGAATATTCATCGTTTCGCGCAATGCCGCCACCGCTGCATCAACGTCTTGGCGGTCTACCCAATAGTGCAGCACAGCGCGGAAGCGATGCACACCCAGCGCCAACAATTTGATGTTGCGCTCGGCCAAGCCGGCTATCAGTTGCTCGTCGGTCAGCTTGGCTTCAGTCGACAGGCGGAAATAGACAATGTTGGTGTACACCGGCTCGACCGTGAGGCCGGGAATGGCGGCAATACCAGCGGCCAGTTTTTGGGCGTTGGCATGGTCTTGGCCTAGACGCGGCACAATTTGTTCCAACGCCACCAATCCGGCGGCTGCCAGCACGCCCGCCTGGCGCATGCCGCCGCCCACAATCTTGCGATTGCGCCGCGCTTCATAGATAAACTCGCGGCTGCCGCACAGCACCGAGCCGACCGGCGCGCACAAGGCTTTTGAAAGGCAAAACGTGATCGAATCGGCCGGCGCGGCCAGGTCGCGTGGCGGCACGCCCATCGCTGCCGCCGCGTTAAAGATGCGCGCGCCGTCAATGTGCAGTTTTAGGCTGTGCTTGTGCGCCAGCTTGCCAACGGCCTGGGTGTATTCCACGCTCAGCGCCGCGCCCGCGCAGCGATTGTGCGTGTTTTCCAGGCAAACCAGCCGCGTGCGCGGAAAGTGCACGTTTTCGGCGCGGATGGCAGCCTGAATGTCTTCCAAGAGCAGCGTGCCATCGGGCTGGTTTTTGATTGTGCGCGGGTGAATGCCGCCCAACGCCGCCGAGCCGCCCGCTTCGTACACAAAGGTGTGCGCCTGGTCGCCCAAGATGGCCTCGTCGCCGCGCCCGCAGTGCGTCAGCAGCGCCACCAGGTTGCCCATTGTGCCGCTGGCCACAAAAAGCCCGGCTTCTTTGCCCATCAATTCGGCGGCGCGGGCTTGTAGCTTGTTGACGGTTGGGTCTTCGCCATAGACATCGTCGCCCACCTCGGCCTGCGCCATAGCAGCGCGCATTTCCGGCGTGGGCTGCGTGACCGTGTCGCTGCGCAGGTCAATGATGCGTTGTTCGTTGACGATAAAGGCCATGGTGGCTCCTTGTGGGACAGATTGCCAATCTGTCCTACTGTAAGACAGATTAGCAATCTGTCTTACAGTATGTATGGGGCCATTCTTCCCATCGTTGGGCTAGTCCGGCTTTGACAGGGTTGTTGAGCACATAACTGATGATTCGCCGCCATTCCGCTTCAGTTCGTGCCGCATGATCATAACTCTCATTTTGCCAAAAGCTCCCCTCACGTTCCAGCAACAGGTTAGCCTGGCGAGCAGTGTGGCGTTTTAGGGAATGCATAATGGCAGATAGGGCATAGTATTTGCCATCAGCCTGGGCCAATGGGGTGCAGACCAAGTGAACATGGTTGGGCATAATGCAAAATGCATCCAGGTTGTAAACCCGGCCATTGCGATAATGCAGACTCTCTGCCACCAACTGGGCAATACGAGCATCACGCAACCAGAAGGGGCCATTGGGGGTGGTGTCTAGTGCCTTGTCCCATTTGCCAAAGAGACGGCGTTGTTCCAGATAAGCTCGTTGGGCGCGTTCTTGGGGATCAACGATATGGGACAGAGCTACTTTACATCGCTCGGCTTTGGCACGCAAGCGTTGTAATATCTCTTGTGGGATGGAACCGGCCAGGCGAAAGGTGATAAACAGCGTAGCGCCAGCCGGCTGCAAGTGTGGCAAGTGTCGTTGATAGAATAGTTGATATTTCAGTGTGCCCATGTTGTTATGGCTGTAGGACAGGTTGTCAACCTGTCCTACGCTGACAGATAGTTGTAGGACAGATTGTCAATCTGTCCTACGGCAAGCCTGCGGCAGCCTGCCATCAAGATAGGGTGCCAGCGCCTTTTCGTCAAACTGCCCAGCGGCCATTGGCCCCTCTCCAGGTTTAGGGGCACGGCGGCGCCAGCACCATTTCTTGCAAAACAGCCTGCCCGCCAGATGAAACGCCAACCAGTTTGCGCGCCGGGGCGCAGGCATTCCCTTGCAACGTAATTCGATTGTCAGCCAATGGCTGCCCATCGGCCCAAAAGACGTAATTGCCGTCGCCGCCTTCGGCTTGCAGCGCGAGAACCGCCACCCAACTTGAACCAAAGGGTGAAGGCCCCCAGGCGATCAGCCGCCAATCTAGCGAGAGATTGGGGTTGCGGGCAGGTTCTTTTGCCAGGCTGGATATGGCTTGCCTGGCCTCATAATTGATTTTGACCCAGTTGCTCTTGCAATCGCCGGTGAATTGCACGATCACGCTGCTGGCGGTGAGGAGGGGGTGATTGACCCGAACTAGAAAAGCCTCTTGGCCGCTGGGGGCATAGCGGCTCAGGTTTAGCGATGTTCCCTCGCTACTAATTTCTTGGGGCGGTGTAATGATCTCGCCGCTGCCAGCGCGGCTGATTTGCACCGTGGTTTGCGCCAGCTCGGCGACGCTCGTCAGTTTGCCAGAGTCAAAAGTGATGTCAATAACGCGCGCGGCGCAGCCCTGTGGGTGCGGCTGCGTGGACACAGTCGCTTCTAATTGCGTTCGCAGGTAGATGCCCCCACCGCTGGCGGGCGGGAGTGTGGCTGTGGGTGAAGGTGGATTGTATGGCGTGGGAGTGTGGGTGGGTCGAGGGGGGCCCGGGGTGGAGGTGAGCTCGATCGTGGTGGGCGTGCAGGTGATGACCAGCGTGTTAGTGGGTCTGGGCGTTTTTAGCGTTGGAAGAGGAATAATCAATGATTGACCGATTTTGATGTCACTTACGTCGGCAATCTGGTTCGCATCCGTTATGCTCTGCACAGATACACCATACCTGAGAGCGATGCTGTAGAGGGAGTCACCGCTTTGCACGATGTAGATGGTTTGTCCTCCTGGCGTTGGCGTGTCGGTTGGTGGCAGGGGAGTGTTGGTTGGAGGTAGGGTTAAGAGGATGGGCAGGGGAGTGTTGGTTAAGGTGATTGTGCCAGCGGAAAGCTTCCACCAGCCTAACAAAGTGCCAAGAATAAGGACAAAGGTAAAAAAGAACAGAGCGCAGCCAGCCACCATAGCCCAAACCCACCACTGCTTGTGCCATGGAGCAGGTATTGTGGGCAGCGATGCGGCTAAAGCCGGCCTCAGCGCGGTTTCTGGATAGGTGCCTGTCTTTTCATAAACAAACGAGGCCCAAAAGCGCAAGTTGGCGCGCAGTTGGTCGCGGTCGCGTGGCGAAGAAATGTCTCCGGCCCTCACGCGCGCTCGCTCGATATAAGCCTGCACGGCTTGCAGCAATTCTTGAGAACCGCGCTTGGCTTCGCGCTTTTCCAGCAATCGCTGATGCTCTAGCTGCAACTCTTCATACTTGGTCATGGGATATGCTCCCCAACACGATAGAAGACAGGTTGTACAGCTCGCCCACAGTTTCTCTCAATTGCTTATCGGCCAGGTACATGTGCCGTTCGGCGGCGTCAACAAAGGCACATGTGGCATCATACAGGGCGGTGGCGTCAAAATTGCTGGGTTGCAACAGCTCAGCCAGCCGCGCCTCGGCAGCCTGCATGTCAATGGCCCATTTGGGGCCTTGCATACCGCCATTGGATAGCTTGACAAAAGGCGAGGAAATGTGCTGCACTGTGGCCGACCAATCCAAGAGAATAGCCACTTTTTGCGCCACCGGCCGCCACTGGCGGGCCAAGGCTCGCGGGTCGCCCCGTTGGCCGCTGGCGTCCATGCGCTCTACCTCGCGCGAGAACTGGTCTACGGTGTAAATAATGTCGTTCATCATGTTGTGCAGCTCTTTCCACTCAGCCAGGCAGGCGTGCAAGCGCTGAAAGCGGCCAAGGGTTTCCAGCAAATGCTGCGGGGCGGGATCGTCTTGGGGCAAGGCCTGGCGCAATGTCTCTACCAGCCTGGGCACATCCAGCTCGGTCTCTAGCCCGCTTGTGATTTCAGCCCACGGCAGTTGAGGGCGCTGCTTGGCGCAGGCATGGAACAGGTCGCGCATGCGCCCGCGATTTTTGAGGTAAGCAATCAACTCTCTGGCTTTATCTACTTTGCTCTGGCCGGGCAAAATCTCGTGGTCTACCCCCAAGTCAAAGCACAGGTTCTGCAGCTCGTCCTCATTGAAATAATCGGTTATAGTCTGGCGCAGCAGAGCCAGCTTTTCGGTTAATGTCTTGGCTTCCTGCGGCTTGCCGGCGCTCACAGGCGAGGGTCTGTCCACAGTTCTATTGCCTCTTTTGGGCAAACTTTTGCCCTGGCCGCAGTTTCGGGCTATGCCCGAAACTGCTTAGGGTCGGCTACGCCGACCCTAGTAATTCTTGACAATCGCCCGGTAAGCGGTGGGCTGGCGGCATTGAAAAATTTGCAGCTCTTCGCGCGCCTTGCGGACCTCGTCCAGGTCAAAGCGCGCTACGGCATAGCCCTCGATCTCTTCGTCCATTGCCGCGTAAATTTGGCCGCGCGGGCCAATGATCTGACTTTCGCCAAAGAAGGTATAGGTGGCGTCTGTGCCGATGCGGTTCGAGGCGACCACAAAGCACGTGTTTTCATAGGCGCGGGCCAGCAAGTAGGTGCGCCATTCTTCGTTAGAGGGCTGTTCCCAGTTAGCCAGCACAACCAGCAAATCGGCGCCATCCAGCGCGTACGAGCGGGCCACTTCGGGAAAGGCCAGGTCCCAGCCCAAAATCATCCCCACGGTGCCAAAATCGGTTTCAAATATCGGCAGTTTGAACCCCGCCCGAAAGGTCAGCCGCTCTTCGCTTTTGAGGTGGGTCTTGCGATACTCGCCGATCAGGTCGCCATCTGGCCCAACCAGTATGGCCGAATTGTATAACACGCTTTCAACCTTTTCTTTGGCGGGCATGCCAAAGGCCACGTGCACGCCGTGCTCGCTGGCGCGCTGCGCCACCAGGTTCACAGAGGGGCCAGGCACTCGCTCGGCTAGGTCGGTAAAGTTGACACCGCACTCGTAGCCGGTGGTGCATAATTCTGGGAATACAATCAAATCTGTCTTTTGGGCTGTAGCAATTTTGCCAATCCATTCGGTGATTTTTACCAGGCTGTCTTCTCGCTTGTTCAGCACGGGTTGCATCTGTACAACGGCCACAGTGATTTCGCGCATATTTTCCTCCTGTAGGGGTCTGCCTTAAAATTCAAAGGAGACTAGATTTTTCAACTTTCTCCGTTTTACCACGAGCCAGCCATTTGTGCAAATCTGATTTGCGCAAATTAGGCAGTGGCGTTAAACTAGGCTCATGCCACAAGATTTTTTGCCAAGCAGGTTGGGGTTTCACTTTGCCAACATATTTCCCTGCCAACCCCTTTTCTATATCAATTTGGGGCTGAGTCAATTGCCCATCGGCAATGCCGCCCATGGCATCTGCGGCGGCATGATTTTTGCCGCCCGCGATTATTTTGAAGCAGGGCTGACGCCGCCGCCGGATGCGACCCCGCCTACCCAAGGTCCTTTGTATGCTTACTTGGTTCGCCGCCTATTCGACAGTTTTGCTTTGCCTTTGGGGCCGGCTCGCTATCTTTATTTGATGAACCCCGCTGTGCCAGATGGCAAGGCGCGCTCTGGTTTTGCGCCGCGCGGCCGGGCCTGGGTGATGATTCGGGAAGAATGGCCCAAGGTCAGGGCCGACCTGGACCGCGGCCTGTTATGCTCACTCGGCCTGATAAGGCTCAAGTCCTACAATTGGAACAACATTGGCAAAAATCACCAGGTGCTTGCGTATGGCTACAGCTTGCATGGCGACGACCTGGCAATTAATGTTTATGATCCCAATCACCCCGATAATGACAATTTGACTTTGTCGCTCAATCTGGGTGACCCGCAGCACGCTACGCCGGTGTTGTATTCAAGCTCTGAGCCAGTATATGGCTTTTTTCGGACGAACTATACTTTTTTCCCCCCGCCGCTTCTATAGGCCCTCTTGGCGCAGTTGCGCCAGCACACTTTCTAGGTCTGGCGGCAGCGGCGCAGTAAAGGTTTTGCGGCTCTCATCTGACGGCAAGAGAAATGACAGCTTGTGCGCGTGCAAAAAGTGGCGCGTCAATGGCAGGCGTTGCTTGCGCAGACCGTATACGCCATCGCCGGCCAGTGGGAATTTGAGCCAGGCAAAATGCACCCGAATTTGGTGCGTGCGGCCGGTGCGTGGCTGCGCCTCGACCAGAGTGTATTGTTTGAATTGCTCGATGGTTTTGTATTCCGTCACTGCCGGTCGGCCATCGGGCGTCACAGCCATACGTTTGCGCTGCTGCTTGTCGCGCCCAATGGGGGCGTCAATAATGCCGCGGGGCGGGGCCAATTGCCCCTCCACCAGCGCCAGGTAGACCTTGGCGACCGTGCGCGACTTGAATTGGCACTGTAGAGCTTGGTGGGCCGCATCGTGCTTGGCAACGATGATGAGGCCAGAAGTGTCTTTATCCAGGCGGTGGACGATGCCGGGCCGAACTTGCCCGCCTATGCCGGTCAGGTCGGGGCAGTGGGCCAGCACGGCATTGACCAGCGTGCCGCTGGTGTGCCCCGCTGCCGGGTGAACAACCAGCCCGGCTGGTTTATTGACCACCAGCAGGTCCGCATCCTCGTACACAATATCCAGCGGGATTTGTTCTGGCACAATGTCTACCGGCTCGGGCGGGGGAATGTGGACCGCAATCTCATCTCCGGCGGCCAGCTTGTAGGCTGGCTTGTTGGCTTGGCCGTTGACGGTGATGCGCCCAGCCTCAATTAATCGCTGCGCGGCCATGCGTGATAGTTCAGGCACAGCGCCTGCCACAAATTTATCCAGGCGTTGGCCGGGCTCGTTAATTGTCAGCGTGATGAGGCGGTGCGTGTTTTGCATTTCAAGCGCGAGGCGCAAGATGACGAAAGCCGGTATATCTGCAGATTCTGGTGATGCTTTTATGAGGGCGACGGATCGGGTTGCTCTGTGGCTGGAGCCGGATTAGCCTTGGCCTCTAGCTTGGATTCTTGCCACATGATCAATATCAGCAAGCCTACCCCCACGACAATCGAGCTATCGGCCACGTTAAACACCGGCCAGAGTTTGACATGGAGAAAGTCTATGACCTGCCCACCCATGCGCAGTCGATCAATCAGGTTGCCGCTTGCGCCGCCCAGTTGAAGACCCAGTGCTACGTTCAGCAGCCAATGTCCATTTTGCAGTTGTTGCTGGTAGTACAAAATAGCCGCAATGACGACAATGGCTACCCCGATGAAAAATATCCCCCAATCTTTAAACAGCCCAAAGGCCGCGCCGGTGTTGGTGGTGTAGGTGATGGTAAAAATATTTTCCAGCGCCGGCACCGGCGCCCAACTTTGGTAAAGCTCCATGCGCGTGGCAACCAGCCGTTTGGTAAGCTGGTCAACAATCACACTCAGCGCCGCTACGCTTACCATCAGCCAGCTTGTTTTCAGGATTTTGAACATTATACCTTGTGCTCTAGCCGCGATTGGCAATTCATGCACAATTGGGCGTAGGGTATGGCTTCCAGGCGGGCCGGGTCTATCGGATTGCCGCATTGCACGCACAGCCCATAGGTGCCTTTTTCAAAACGCGCCAATGCCGCTTCTACCTGCCGCAGTGTGCTTTCGGTATTCTGGCGGATAGCTAACCCTTTGGCTTGTTCAAATGCCTCTGTAGCGTGGTCAGCTTGATGCACGCCATATCCAATCGCCTCGCCTTGGCTGGCTTCCGCCGAGCTTAGCTGGCTCACTTGTTCAATTAGCCTTTTATATTGGGCCTGGAGTTCGGCCTTGAGTCGCTCTAGTGGTACTGGCATAATATCCTCCCGTGTTTGCTATTTTACCCCCTATACCTGGTTTCGACAAGGACAAGTTTGACTTGTTGTTCCAGTGTGATATACTATTTGTGAAACAAGTTACGAATATCCCACATTAGACATTATCTGCTCAAAAATAGAGGAGGTATCCAATGGCGTACAAATTCCCTAGCGATGCATGGGTCAAGGCTCTTATGGAAGACCTGAACAAGAGTGAAGCCTATGCCGAGGCGGCCAAAACCTGGGAAGGCGATTTTTATTTTATCGTCGAGCCGGGCGGCGCGCAGGAAAAGGCTGTCCTTTTATATATGGATTTGTGGCATGGCAAATGCCGAGATGCGTACGAGGTGACCGACGAATCATCCAAGTCGCCTGTCTTTAGGATGTCTGCGCCGGTGACAACCTGGAAAAAGGTGCTCACCAAACAGCTTGACCCAATCCAGGGGATGGTGACCGGGCAGCTCAAGCTCAAGGGCAATATGGTGATGGTTATGAAGAGCGTCAAGGCCGCCAAAGAGTTGGTGGAAAGCTGCACGCGCGTTGACACCGAATTCCCGCTATAGTTAAAAGGTGGCAAGCCCCAGGGCTTGTTTTTTTTCTTTCACTTGACGTGGAGGGTGAGCTATGTGGTTTTTTAAAAGCCCCGAAATTGTTTTTGGCGAAGAGTCGCTCAGTTATCTGGAGCGGCTGGAAGGCCGGCGCGCTTTTATTGTCACCGATGCCACCATGACCAAGCTGGGCCATGTAGCGCGCGTGGAAAAGGCGTTGCAAGTGGCCGGACTAGAGGTGGGTGTGTTTGATGGCGTCGAGCCTGACCCCTCGCTAGAAATCGCCCGCGCTGGCGCGCAGGCCATGACGGCTTTTGGGCCAGATTGGATTATTGGCCTGGGTGGGGGGTCCTCGCTAGACGCGGCCAAGGCCATGTGGGTGCTGTATGCGCACCCCGATATTGACCCAGAGGGCATTAACCCGGTCGAGACCTTGCACCTGCGGCAAAAGGCGCACTTTGTGGCTATCCCCACCACCAGCGGCACTGGCTCGGAAGCAACCTGGTATGTGGTGCTGACCAACCTGGCCGAGCGCCGCAAGCTGGGCCTGGGCAGCCGTGAAGTGGTGCCGGATGTTGCCATCTTGGACCCGGTATTTGTGATCAGCATGCCGCCCCAAGTAACCGCCGATACGGGCATGGATGCCTTGACGCACGCCATCGAGGGGTTCACTTGCTTGTGGCACAATGACTTTTCAGATGGTTTATGTTTGTGGGCAGCGCAATTGGTGTTTGAATATTTGCCGCGTGCCTATAAAGATGGCAACCACCTGGAAGCGCGCATCAAAATGCACAATGCGGCCTCAATCGCCGGTTTGGGCTTTGGCAACGCAATGGCTTCACTGGCGCACGGTCTGGGGCATGCCCTGGGCGGGGTGTTCCACGTGCCCCACGGGCGCGCAGTGAGCTTGTTTTTGCCCTATACCATCGAGTTTTGCGCGCGTGGCGATGTGGAGAGTTTGCGCTATATGGAACTGGTGCGCTACCTGGGTCTGCCTGGCACAACAGAACAAGAATCCGCCGCCAGCTTGGCGGCCGCAATTCGCCAGTTGCAATTGGCGCTGGGTCAACCTCGCACCATTGCCGCGTGCAACATCTCGCGCCAAGAGTTGGAACGCGAAATGGATTTGATGGTGGCAAACGCCAGCAATGACAATCAGACCGTCACCAGCACGCGCTTCCCCGACGATGGCGAAATGCGCCGGATAATTGAATATGCATACGAGGGCAAGTCAATAGATTTTTAGCGCAACCACTCAGGTCACAGAGATTCACAGAGAAAAACAGAGCTACGCAGAGTTTTTTTCTTTTCTTCTCTGTGTTTCTCTGTGCGTTCTCTGCGCAACTCTGTGTAAGGCTGAGTTGCTTTTTAGCGCAGATTCTAGTGGGGCCGGTTCTGTAGCCTAAAGCCATGCCCGCGCACCGTGAGAATATAGTCGTGCTTGTCGTCTAGTTCGGTCAGGCGGTCGCGCAGGCGGCGCACCAGCGCGTCAATCGCCTGTTCGGATACTCCCTCGCCGGCGGCTTCGGGCCAAACGCTTGATACAATTTCGTCTCGGCTTACCACTCGCCCGCTGGCATTGTGGAGCAGTTCTAGCAAGCGGTATTGGGCCAGGCTGAGGGGTGGATCGATTTCACGCTCTCGCACCCACACCCGGCGCTGTGCCTTGTCTAGCCGCAAGCTGCTTGGGGTGGGGGAGGGGGCTGGCGCGGCTACCACGTCGAGCGAGAGCGGCAGGGTCGCTTCGGCCCCCACAAACAGCAAGCGCACACATAACGCCACCTGGATTTCATCGCCATCTTGCAAGTAATGCTTATCCTCCGCGGCAAGCTGTTGGCCATTGATGTGTGTCCCATTCTTGCTGCCCAGGTCTTGGACAAAATAGCCTTGTTCATCGCGCCCAACGCGCACATGACCGCGCGAGACTTGCCTTTCAGGCAGCACAATATCGCTTTCTTCGCCTCGACCAATGATAATGGAATCGCGGTCTAGCGACCACTTGCGCCCGGCCAATTGCCCTTCGTGCACAACCAGCAAGGGGATTTCACTGGGTTCCATGAACATTCTCCTTGACAATATCCAGATTGTACGTTAAGCTAAAGATTCAAGTTCCATAAAAGCTTGATCAGGGCCGTGGAAACCTGCCCCACGGCACGCCGACCTGAGGAAAGCCGTGCTTCAACCTGAAACCATCTTACGTGAACGCTACAGGATTATTGGCCCTGTGGGGGCTGGTGGCATGGGAGCGGTCTACGAAGCGGAAGATATCCGCTTGGCAGGCCGCCGTTGCGCCATTAAAGAAATCCGGCTCGATGTTGCCGCAGATTCTGCCGTGCGCGCCCAGGCCCAAGAACAATTTTACCGTGAAGCCAGCATTTTGGCTTGTCTAGATCACCCCACACTGCCCAAAGTATCGGACTACTTTTCAGAAAGCAACCAAGATTATCTGGTGATGGATTTTGTCCCTGGTCGGGATTTGAAAACGATCATGGACGAAGCTCGCCGCCAGGGCCAATATTTGGATGAGCGCCAGGTCTTGGGTTGGGCGGCGCAATTGTGTGATGCGCTTGAATATTTGCATACCCAAGATCCGCCCATTGTCCACCGCGATATCAAGCCGGCCAATATCAAATTGACGCCCGATGGTCGCATCAAGCTGGTAGACTTTGGCCTGGTCAAGCTATTGGCCACCAGCGATGACCAGACCATCACCGTCTTGCAAGGCCGTGGCACGGCAGCGTACACGCCCATGGAACAGTACGGCGGCGATAGCGGTCACACCGATGTGCGTAGCGATATCTATTCATTGGGCGCTACCCTCTATCATTTGCTGACCAATCAATTGCCTCTAGATGCCAAGCAGCGCTTTTTGCATCCGCGCACCCTGGCTTTGCCCAGCACAATCAATCCCAAAATCAGCCCAAGCGTCGAGCGGGCGCTGATGGCGGCGCTGGCCATGCACCCCGACGAGCGCCCGCCGACCGTGACGGCATTTCGCTCGGCTCTTTTGGGGTTGCCTTTGCCTCAAAAAGAATCTGTTCTCCCCCAGGCGTCTATCCCCTCGGCGCTGAGGGCCAACTGGGCCTGGGTTGTTCTGGTGATTTTGCTGCTGATTTTGTCGCTGGCAGTGACCTTTTTGTCGCCTCTCTTTGCCGGTAATGCGATTGCGCCCTTGTTGGCATCGTTTGTTATTTTATAGTAACTGCTCAGCCTACCCTCCCGCAGGTTACAAATTTGGTTACCTGGGCGGGCTGGCGGTCCTGGTCGAGTTGCGCTTGCTCATCCAAAAGCGTTCAAACCTGCGGGAGGGTGAGCAGTTGCCTCTTACGTTAGCCGGATGAACGGTCAATTTGCTGCCAGCCCCAGACGGCGGCCAGCGGCAGGGCGGCGCTGATTGCGCTGACTAGCAGTGATGCCAGCAAACTTCCCAGGCTATCCAGAGCAGCAATGCCGGGAGTCCCCAGTCCATACAAAATATAACCCGTTAACCCTGCCCCGCTACACCACAAGGCCAGGCGGGTAGCGGCGACATGTTGGCTATTTTGTTCGCCAAAGTTGAGCCTGAGGTAATAGGCTGCTAGCCCAACCGCCGCAATGCCCACCAGCGCCGCAAACAAGTCTAGCAAGTTCACGCGTCTGGGCGCGTCGGGCTGGGTCAAGGGGTCGTACCAGGGCGGCACAGGTGTTGGCGTGGGCGTTGGCGTGGCGGTGGGTGAGCGGGTAGGGGCAGGCGTAGATGGCTTGGGCGTTGGCGTGAGTGTGGGTGGAATGACGGTGGCGAAAACCGAAGGTTGGTTTTCAAAGATGGTCATGCGCAGTTCGTACGATGTGAGAGCAGGTTCGCTGTAGGCGCGGATGCGCAATGGACCAATCTTGTCCTTATCGAGTGTGATTTCGACAATGGCTACGCCCTCGCTTGTGCCCACTGTCAGAGCAGGCAGTTCGATGCTTTCTGAAAATAGGCGGGTAAAGGTAACCGGGGTGCCATCAGGCACGGGGTGTCCATTGCGGTCCAGGATGACGCCAGTGCGCAGCTTGAGCTTGTCGCCTGCTTTGACTGTGACCGGCTGGGGGGTGACCTGCTCGCCGGTTGGAATTTCGCCAATCAATATTTGAATGAATTGGTTGGGATCCGGCTCGGTCTGCCGGGTAATGTCATAACCCAGCGCCGGCACACTGATGGGAAAAGCCCCCGGCGCTGGCAAATCGCCAAAAAGGATCTGGGCCGCCACATCTATGAACGGGGCCGAATTCCCATACAAGCAATAGTGCGCTGTCAGCCGGTTGAGCGCGTCTTTGTCCAGCGCGCGCGGCACTCCCAGGGTAAACACAACAGTGTTGGCATCGCCTAACAGCTCGGTTTGACCGATCAACAATTGCTTCACCAACGCGGAGGTGGGTTCTGTTTGGGTGTCTATGACGACCAGCACAACCCAATCGGCGGCTTGCAGCGCGGCCACTACATCAGGCCCGCCTTCGCGCGGCGTTCCGCCAAGAAATGCGTATGCATCATTCAACCCAAGGCTGGTGATGCGGGCAGGATCTAGACGCCCGTTGGCTGCGTAACGCTGCTCAATCGCGCTCGCCAGGGCATCTGTGGCAATGATTTGTTTGCGGGTGCATGTGGGGCAATCGCGCAACAGTCGGTCGTCGGTGATGATGACCATATTGCTTTGAGGGTCAATGGCGGGCAGGGGGGCAACAGGCCGCTCTGTTGGCCATAATTGAGTGACTGCTGCTTGGGCTACTTGGGCTGTGAGAGCCTGGCCCTTGCCCACAACTGTTGAGACCGCTTGGGCATCTGCTGGAACCGATAAAGGCTCAAAGTCGGGATACATGCGATATTTCATTCGCAAGATGCGCGCAACAGCATCGTTGACCCGCGTTTGAAAGGCCAGGTCGGTGGAATATTTATCTTGAAAATAGACAATGGTGCTGGTGATGGCGTTGAATTGCGCCTTCCAATCTTGGCCGCCAAAATCAGATAGAACCAGCACATTGTTGCCGGCCAGGAAAGCTTCTTGCGCAATTCGGTAGGGCGGCGCGCCAAGTGGAGCATAGTATTGCTGTAATGCCGGCGACCCTAATGAATTGCTGAACAATACCCCGCTCCCGTCGCGCCAGGCTTTGACCTCTGGCAAGTCCAAGAGTAATTGCATGGCTTGCCCATCTACAGCCAGGGGGCGCGTTCGCTCTCGGATATTGCCAGAAAAGCCCCGATAGCGCATCTGGGTCATCATCAACGCGCCAATCAGCGGGCGAGTTTCACCTGTCGGCGGCGCAGTGATCATTTGCAAAAAGGGCAGCATGTCCAGCTTTTTCATCTCGTCGAGCGACTTGTCTATCGTCCCTTCGCTGCTGGTAGCTTTGCCCTGGCCTGGGAAATGGGCCGGCACGACTGCCACGCGATTCTTGCTGCCTTCGTGCACGCCGCGCGCAAAGGCCTGGCCCATCACGCTGACCCAATAAGGGTCGCCGCCAAAGACTTGCAAGCCGGTGGGGCTGCTAGGCTCGCTGGGGGTTGTCAGCACATCGAGCGATGGCCCCAGCAAGACATTGATGCCCATAGCCGCCAATTCTTGCCCGGCCAGGTTGCCTACCTCGTTGGCCATTTTGGTCGTCCAGGTGGCTCCCATCGCCAGTGGGCTGGGCAAGGGTGTCATGCCATTGATTTCGTGGGTATAAGACATCACCTGTGTGCTGTATGGCATGGCAATGAACAGTGGAATGAAGGGTGAGGCTCTGCCTGTGCTGGGGTTGACCGTTTGCGAGGCCGTGCGCGCCAGCCCTTGAAGTGACGCTGTGAGCGCGGCTGTTTGCTCGGCGGCGGCTTCGCCAACAATATTGCCCGCCGCAGGCGATACAATTACCCCCCCCACGTTATAATCTAGAATTAATGAAGCGATGTCAGAGCCGGCTGCAACATCGGCGCCAGAAAAGGCAACAATAAAAAGTTGCCCGATCTTGGCCTGGGGCGACATTTGCTCAACCAGCTTGGCAATGAATCTGAGCTCGGGATCGTCTTGGGCCTGCGTGCTAAATGGATTGATCAGTGTCACGAGCAGCACCAGCAAGACTGCCCAATAAGCTCTAATGTGCCTCTTGAACATTTTCATTTCCTCAGAAGCAAGTATAATCCGTCATGGCGTTGCCGTCAAACGCGCTCCAGCTTCCAGGTGGCGGCTGGATCAAGCGAGCAATTGCCAGATGGAGTATTTGCGTTTATACTATTGGCACCATGAACGAGCGCCTACAATACTTTGCCGAGCAATTTGTCTCTAGCACGCGCCGCTATCTGTTTATACGACCGGAAGATGGCGTGCTGATTTTGCGCCCCAACAGGGTACACTACCTCAACCCAACCGCGGCAGCCATGCTCCACGCGCTCTATGCGGACGAGCAAGTAAATGTGGCCGGGGTGGTCTCGCAGCTTGCGGCCCGTTACGGCGCCGACCCGGCGCGAGTAGAGGCCGACCTGGAAACCTTGTTGCGCAGCCTCAGCGTGTTGCTATCTGATTCACCCGGCTGCGCCCCGGCGGTGAAACAGACACCGTTTGGCGCGCACCAGCGCCAGTTCCCCGTGTTGGCCGAAATCGCGTTGACCTATCGCTGCCAGAATCGCTGCACATTTTGCTACGCCAGCGCGCCAGAGCGTGGACGCCGGGTGGCGGCCATGTCAACTGCCCAGGTCAAGACAGTGATTGACAAAATTGTGGAGCAGGCCCGTGTGCCTAGCCTGTCGTTCACCGGCGGCGAACCCACGCTCCGCCGAGACTTGGCCGAGCTGGTGGACTATGGACATTCGCGTGGGCTGTGGGTGAACCTGATCACCAACGGCATTCGGTGCGCCCAGCCGCGCTTTGTGGCAGCCTTGAAGCAAGCCGGCCTGGATAGCGCCCAGGTTAGCCTGGAAGCCGGCGATGCAGTTGCGCACGATTTGGTTGTGGGCCGCCCTGGCGCGTTTGAGCGCACGGTGAAGGGCATCTCTGCCTTGAAAGAGGCGGGCGTGCGAGTGCATACTAACACGACTATTAACCGTCTCAACCGCGACGCGCTGCATGGCTTGATTGACCTGGTGGCCAGACTTGGACTAGAACATCTCTCGATGAACATGGTGATTCGCACCGGCGAAGCGGTGGGCCAGCCAGACATTGGTTATACAGAAATTGGGCCGCTGGTGCTGGATTTGAAAAAGCACGCCGAAGACAAGGGCTTGCGTTTTGTGTGGTATAGCCCGGTGCCCATGTGTCTCTTTAACCCGGCAGCGTATGGGCTGGGCAGCCCATCGTGCGCGGCGGCCGATGGCTTGCTTTCAATCGCGCCTGATGGCGCAGTGTTGCCGTGTTCCAGCTTTGAGCAGGGCGTGGGCAACTTGCTGCAAGAAGAATTTGAGGCCGTGTGGAATCGGCGCGCGGCAAAATATTGGCGCAAAAAGGAATTCTTGCCGCCCGGCTGCCAGGCGTGCGAGTATGCGGCCCTGTGCTGCGGCGCGTGCCCGTTGTATTGGGATGAACAAAAAACATTTGCCGAGATTGCCCCTCACATGCAGCCGGCTGCGCCGTGGGCCAACGCGCTCTGGCGCGCCAAGCGGCGCATTTTTGGGCAGGTGCAGGGTGTGGGAATAAAATAGTCGGAGGTCATGATGCCAACTAAAATGTCGTTTGACGGTCTTCACGACTTTATAGCCAAAGCGCGCCAAGAGGTAGAGGCAGTCTTGCGCGAGCTGAGCGAGGTGCAGTTTCAGTTTGTCAGCGCGCACCAGGAATCTAAAGCCCAGCACGACGCCACATTGAATGAGCTGAGCGCGCAGGCGGCTTTAGCTATGGATGCCTTGCCGGCCGACGCGCGTAAGGCGATTGATGAGCGAGTGGGGCTAGAGCGTGATCTGCTGGAAAAGCGCCGCCAAGAGTTGCTAACGAGCACGGTACCCAAGGCTGAAACGATGGCCGATGATTTGCTGACGCAGGCGCAGCGAGCGACGGATAAAGTGCGCAAGCTCAACCCCCAGCTGGATGCGCGTGAAGAAAGGCTGAAAGCAGAACGCGCCCAGATGGAGGCTGAGTTGAAGCGGCTCAATGCTGAAATCAAGCGGCTATCTGGCTGCCTGACGATATTTATCAACTTTTTCAAGGTCGGCCAGCTTGACAAGCAGCGGCATAAACTGATGGGCCAGATGGAAGCCAATGCGCGCGAATTGCAAGAGGTGCGGCAAGAATGGGCCAAGTCAAGCACAGACTACCAGGCCGAACAAGTCAAGCTGCAGCAGCAGTGGCAGCAAGCCAGTGTAGAGGCTGCCGGCGCGCGCGAAGAGCTGGCGCAATTGAATGATGATGACAAGCGTGCGCAATTAGCCTTGAGACGGGCGATTTTCTATGTGTTTGACAATTGGAAAACGCCCTTGCCGGCTGGCAGCAATCCGTTAGTGGAAGAGATTAACCGCATGGTTCAGCTCAACATTCGCACCGATGAGTACCAAGAGGGCCTGGGCAAAGTGGCTGGCCTGATTGCGCTGTTGGGCGGCGTGAGCCAGGGTTTGCAGAGCGTTGACCAAAGCGTCGCCGCGCTGATGAGTGAACAATCTATGCATTCGGCTTATCTTTCTCCGGTTGATGTGCAGGTAGACGAAGAGGTGCTGCAATTTAACGCTCGGTGGGATGGCTTGCGCAGCAAAGTGAAAGATGAAAAGGCGCTGGGCAAACAGCCGGCTCAATTTAGCGCCCTGTTCGATAGCGAGTTGGGTGGCTGGCTGGCGGAAAAAAATATCAAGCGGATGTTTGACTTGATGGGCGGCTCGTTGACGGCTGCCACCCAGGATTGGAAAGGGTAACGTTATGAACAAGACCATTGCACTGGTGATTCTGTTGGCTGGCGGCTTGATGTTGGGCTGTGGGCTGCTGTTTTTGTGCGCTTCGGCGGCAGCCGAGGCCCCGCCGGTTCGGCTCATCTTGGCATTGGTGATGATAGCCTTGGGTGGCGGGGGGGCAGCTTGGGCCGGCCTGACCTGGCGGCGCTTGAACGAAATTGATCCCAATCGCTTGGCCGACCGCATTGTAGAGTTGGTGCGTTTGCAGGGCAAATTTGAAACGACGGCCGCCGAGGCTGTGGCGGGGCTAGCGGCGCCGGCCGACAATGTGCAAGCGGCGTTTGGGGTCTTGCAAGAGCGAGGCGAGATAGTTTTGGAAGATCGCGATGACAGGCGCGTGTATGTGTTTCCTAATCTCAAAGAAAGCAAGGTTGAACGGCGCTGTCCCTATTGCGGTGTGCAATTCCCGGTCAAGCAGGCCATTACCCAATGCCCAAATTGCGGCGGGAATATTGAACTAAAACGGACATAACTCAAACAGACCCAGCCCGCCCTAGGAGCTTGTCGGAGAGGGCCGTTCGTAGTGCGCGCTTTAGCGCGCTGAAGCGCGCACTACGAGCCTACCCGCCCGCTCTCCGACAGCCTGCTAGCGGGCTTTTTTATATGCCAAGGGGAGACCATGCAAGAACCAACCGATCAATATCGAGAGCTGTTTGACAGCGTCCCGGTGGGCTTGTATCGCACCACGCCGACGGGCCAGATTGTGGCGGCCAATCCCGCCTTGGCCCACATGCTGGGGTGTCCAAGCTCAGAAGCTCTTTTGGCAGCGGATGTTAATGAATTTTATGTGGCTTCTGAGCAGCGCGGGCGGTGGCAGGCCATGATGGAGCGCGGCGAGGCGGTGCGCAGCTTTGAAGGCAAAATGCGCCGGCGCGATGGAACGCTGATTTGGGTGCGCGGCAGCGCCCGCGTGGTTCGAGACGAGCAGGACAAGGTGCTGTATTACGAAGGCGCGCTGGAAGACATCACCGAGCGCAAGCAGGCCGAAGATGCTTTGCGCCGCTACGCCGAAGAAAACGCGCGGCTGTACCAGGCGGCCAGGCAAGTTGACCGGCTGCGGGTGCTCAATGAACTGGATCAGGCGCTGGCCGCAACGTTGGATGTGACAACCATCGCTGAAATCACGCTGAAGCAAATAGCCGCTGCTGCCCACGCCACCAAGGGCTTGCTCATGCTTCGCCCCGTAGATAGGGGCATGCGGCAGGCTCCGGTTTTTTCTTTGGAGAATGGATGGGTTGAGCTAGATTTGTTACAAGGGGGCAGCCACCCCTTGCGCCATTTGTCGAAACGATTCGGCGAACATCGCCAGGCCATGCTGTTGCCGGTTGAAGAGCTGGCAGGAGCGCTTGAACGCCCTGACCTGATTGACCGCTGGGGTTCAAGTTGCCTGGGGATACCATTGTGGGACGGTGAAGAATTGATCGGGGGAATAGCGATAGGGGGCAATTCGCCAGATCGCCTGGTTACCGAAGATGATCGCGCGCTAGTTCAGGCGGCGGCCAGCCGCGCTGTGCATGCCATTCGGAACGCCTGGCTATACCAGGCCAGCCAGGCCCAAGCGGTCCGGTTAGAGACGCTCAACGCCGTGGCGCTTGCCTTGGTCTCTTCGCTGGATACAGACACTGTGCTGCGCCAGATTTTGGACCTGACAGGCCAAGCCTTGAGCGCAACCGCCGGCTCAATCTTGTTGAGCAATCCTAATGATGAGAAACTGGTTTTTGTGATGGCGATGCCCGGCGAAATTGATAGCCTGCGTGGGCGGCACATCAGACCCGGCTGCGGCATTGCCGGTTGGGCGGTGCAGCACAGCCAGGCTGTGCTTGTAGAGGACGTGCGCCAGGACGAGCGTTGGTACGACGGCGTAGACCTGGCGACTGGCCTGGAAACGCGTTCGCTGCTGTGCGCGCCTCTAAAGCATCGCAACAAGGTAATGGGGGTCATTGAAATTGTGAGCAGCCGCACGGCGAAATTTTCCGGCCAGGATTTGAGCTTGTTGGAATCTATTGCCTCCATTGCCGCGGCGGCTTTGGACAATGCCCGCTTGTATGCCTCGATGCGCTCGTATGCCGACCGCTTGGTGTTGTTGCACCAGATAGGCCAGGCCTTGACGGCGACTTTGGATGTTGCTATTGTGGTTCGCGCGGCCCTGCACCAGGTTCAGCGGCTCTTTTTGAATGACGCTATCTCTGTGCTGCGATTTGATGCCAGCTCAAACGAGTTGTGCTTGGTGCAGGCGCTGGTAGGTTCCAAGCAGGTTGAGACGGCAGTAAGCCTGCCGGTTGCGGAAAGTGTAGCCGGTTGGGCCGTGGAGCATGGCGAGCCGGTTTTGATTGATGATGCACAGAGTGACCCGCGCTTTTCGGACCAGTTGGATCAGCACTTGGGGATCAAGACGCGCTCTTTAATGGCTGTTCCTTTGCTGACGCCCAAGCGAATCTTGGGGATCATCCAGGTGGTTAGCAGCGAGCCAGGCGCTTTTACCCGAGACGAACTCAATACCTTGCAGGCCATTGCTGCGACGCTGGCGGTGGCGCTGGAAAATGCGCGCCTGTACCAAGAACTCAAGACCCTGCTGCAAGAGCGCCAGCAAGCCCAGTCCCAATTGATCCGCAGCGAAAAAATGGCCGCGCTGGGCCGCTTGACGGCTTCCCTGGCTCACGAGATCAATAACCCGCTTCAGGCTTTGCGGAGCGGATTTCATCTGTTGCTCAACCCGCAGGCGACCGAGGAAAAGAAACAGAACTATCTAAAGGTAGCCAATCGCGAGGTAGAACGATTGATTGGAATTGTAGAGCGCGTGTTGGGGTTTTATCGCCCTTCGGCTGACCGGATGGAGCCGACCGACATCAACGCAATATTGGATGAAACGCTTTTGCTGGCGGGCAAGAATCTGGAGCATAGCCAGGTGGTTGTGCAGCGCCAATTGGCAGACGACTTGCCGCCAGTAGAGGCTGTGGCCGACCAGCTCAGGCAAGTTTTTCTCAATATCATCTTCAATGCTCAGCAGGCCATGCCACAAGGCGGCGAGTTGATCGTGGCCACCCAATGGCAGGCGCGCGAGGGCGAGGCGCATATCTCCTTTACGGATACGGGTGTGGGCATAGCGGCTGAACAAATGCCTCATCTCTTTGAGCCATTCTATACCACTCGCTTAGAGGGCACTGGCTTGGGGCTGACCATCAGCTATAGCATCGTAGAACGACATGGGGGGCGCATTGAGGTCGAGAGTCAGATGGGCGTGGGGAGCACGTTTGCCATTATCTTGCCGGTGGGCTTGTCAAGGGTCTCTAGGGCAGAGGTCATGAGATGACAGACCAGGCCCGTATTTTGATTGTGGACGACGAGGAATCAATTCGCTATTTTTTGTCTGAAGAGCTGGCTCAGGCGGGCTATGCTGTGTTTACTGCCGCCAGCGGCGAAGAAGCTCTGAGAGTGTTGGGGCAGGGGTCAATTGACCTGGTGCTTTTAGACCTCAAAATGGGTGGCATAAGCGGCCTGCAGGTGATGGAAAAAATCAAGCAGGGCTATCCACCGGCAAGCGTGCCGCCGGTGGTAATTATGTTGACAGCCCACGCCAGTTTAGACTCGGCGGTTAGCGCCATGCGCCGGGGTGGCTTTGACTATCTCAAAAAACCTTGCCGGCCCGAAGAACTGCTGGCTTCTGTGGAAAAGGGCTTGGCGCAACGCCGAGAATCGCTGCAAAGACAAAAAATGATTCGCCTGATTGAAGAGACCGCCCGCCAGTTAGAATCGCCCTCTTTGCCGGCGGCAGAACCACCCTTGACGCGGCCTCAATTTCTGGAGGGGGGGGGGCTGCTGCTCGATCGGCAGCGCGAGACGGTGACCCGCGCCGGGCACCCTTTGCCCTTGACTCCCAGCGAGTTTCGCTTGCTGGCCTGCCTGATGGAACAAACCAATCAGCCGGTGAGCTATCGCAAACTGGCAGCAGCGATCCACGAGCGCGACGATCTGCAATGGGAAGAGTGGGAGGCGCGCCAGGCCATCAGCACGCACGTGTGGCGCTTGCAGCGCAAACTGGGCCGCGCGCCCGGCGGCAAGCCGCACATTGTCAATGTTCGTGGGAAAGGGTACAAGTTTTCCGCGCCTTGAGAGAGTGTGTGTTTACCCAGCGCCCACAGGCATTTTCGCAGGCCCGGCTCCACCAGAGCCGGGCTTTTAATTGGAAATAATAGTGATGGTTGTGGAAATGTTTTGCCGCGTATTTTGCATTACACTGTTATTCAGAGGTGAGGTCAAGATGAAACATAATTTTGATGACGGCCTATGCCAATAGCCAAGTTCAAGCTGAGGCGCGGCGATTGGATGTTTTCAAGTTTATGGCCAAACCGTTTTGTGTTGAGCAGTTTGTTCACGCCGCTCAGCAGGCGCTATGCCCTTCTGGAGCGTGAACGCCAAGTGATTTTATGATGTGAGGAATAATCAAATGTTTTCTAATCCAATTATTAAGGCTGTTCAAAGGCGCGGGGGCAGAGTGGCACAGTCTGTGCTGGCATGCGCCACCCTGCTGCTGCTCGTCGCGCCACCGGCAGGGCGCCTCTATGCGCAAGATTCAGAGCCGCAACCCAAATCGCGCTGGCCTGGGGCTGCCGTGGCTGTGGCCGCGTCGCCCTGGCCCATGGCAATGTTCTCTTCGGTTGTTGAAATGCCATCCTCAGACGCCAAAGCGGCCATCGCCGGGTTGGAAACGAGCCTGGCCCAGTTATATGCGGCTTTTGAAGCAGGCGACGAAACAGCCCTGGCCGTTTTTGCTGAGCAGCATCACATCAATCTGGAAAGGGGCGATGTAACCGTGATCTTGGAGATGGCGCACGACCCCCAAGCGCATGTTAAAAGTATTAGCTTGCCTGAGAACATTAGTTTGCCAGATGGCCGGGCGGCCCAGGTTTTTCATGCCTCCCCTGCCAATCTTCGCCCTGATCTGTCTCAGTCCATCGCCGCTGCTGGCGCGGTGTATCAAAGCGCCTATCAAAACTGGGTGCAGGTCCAGGCGCCTTTTGCCAGCCTGCCGGCCCTGGCCCAAGCGCCTGGCGTGCGCTATGTTCGCTTGCCGTTCCCCGCCGAGCAGCACAAACTGAGGCCGGCTTTTGACCTTAGCTTGCCGGCCGGCCCGACCGCCGGCAGCAAGCTCAGCGAGGGAGTGAGCCTGATGAACGCGAACGCTTGGCATAGCGTGAGCTATAACGGCACCGGCGTCAACCTGGCTATTTTCGATTTTGGTTTTACGGGTTGGTACACACGCCAATTGGAAGGCAATCTTCCGGCCGGCGCGAACCTGGTGCTGCATGATTTCAGCGCCGCCTATGACTTTGGCCCGCCAGGGACAGGGGGAGAGGGGCACGGCGCCGCCTGCGCCGAGGTGGCCTATGACGCCGCGCCCGATAGCACTATCCATCTTTATGCTTTTAGTAGCGAGGTTGAGCTTGGCAACGCCGTGAGCGACTATATCAACAACATCGCTGGCAACAAGGTTGCCTCAATGTCGGTTGGTTGGGTCAACGCCGGGCCGTACGATGGCACCGGCCCCATCAATGACATTATCAACACTGCCCAGGCGGCAGGCGTCTTTTGGGCGCAGTCGGCGGGAAACTATCAACAACAGCATTATTCCTGGACGAGCACTCGCTATGTCAGCACTAACTATGTCCAGGTTGGCTCGAATCAGTACCAAGAGTATGGGCCAGCCGACCCGAACTATTGGGTGCTCGATTCAGGCGTGGTCAACGCCTATCTGGCGTGGAATGACTGGAACGCCGCCCGTAACGGCAATCAAAGCCGCCAGGATTATGATGTGCGCCTGTACCGAAGCCGAAATGGCGGGCCATGGACCCAGGTTGCATACAGCCTCGGAAATCAATGCGGCGATTCAAATGTTCCGCCGACGGAAGCGTTGCAATATGCGGTTCCGGCCATCTGTGCAGATCCAAATTATTGCTTGTTTCGGCTGCGTATTGAAAGATACGAGGGCGGCGGCTCTTGCCCGAATAATTTTGGCCACTGGATGCAGCTTTACACCTTTAATGCGGCTTACCAGGCTGGCCAGGGCATGGCCAATATGTTTTGGGATTATAACACGTGCAACAGTCTGGCCATTCCTGCTGATGGCGACAGCGCGGTGACGGTGGGCGCGACGTTTTGGAGCGACGATGCAGACAGCGCCCGTAATTACGGTTTGGAGACCTTTAGCAGTTTTGGGCCGCGCAACGGCAGCGGTGGAGCAGCTCCTGGCGCAACGGTCAACAAGCCTGATTTCGCAGCGCCAGATGGCGTGACGACGGCCACGTATGGCGACAGCGACGGGCGCCGCTATGCCGACGGCGGCCTGGGTTTTTGGGGCAGCTCGCCCGCCGC
>JBGSMF010000244.1:0-4121 GCA_041740315.1 Thermoflexales bacterium | reverse complement strand
TGACAACATAGTTTATTCTTGCAGGAAAGTCATTTCCAACCGACAGACATGTCAGCTATGCGCTGTCGGTACTAAGCGACATTCATGTCAGGCATGCGCTGTCGGTTAAGTGTCAGGCATGCGCTGTCGGTTAGCAACTATCTTGCGGCAGCCGATGTGGCGCTTGATGCGGGCGGGGGAACAGGCATCAATGCCATCCTGATGGCGCAGCGCTTTTGCACAACGCCAGAATTATTGGGCGTGGGCCTCCATCTGCTGTTTGTCGCAAGAAAGGGATGAATCAGATCATGACAACATCACAGAGCAAGCAAGATTCCGCAAGCGATGCCTCGCCTTGGGGTGCGCTCCGGGCCTGTTGGCTAGAGCTGAGCCATCGCCTTGCTCAACCCAAGGCTGGGCTATCTGATCCTACCATAGCCCCTTTTTTGGCCGACCTGCGCCCAAAGCACGCCGCCGCCTTACATGCCCTTGTAAGCAGCGGCGAAATAAAGGCCGCTGTTGCAGAGGGAATTGGCGCAGCTTTCGCAGAGGAGCTCGAACATGCCGAAAGGTCAATGTCGCTGTGCTATATCGCAATGCCTTCTGAAGCCATGCCACGCCAGGATATGCTGGCTCAGGTTGCCGCACTAGAACAGATAGCGGCCCAGAGCCAGCTCGACCCGGCCACTGTGGCGCAGGCGCGCGCGGCGCTGGAGCGAGATATTGATTGGCTGGCTCACCTCAAAGCCGGCCAAGCTCCGGCGCAGTCCGGCAATGCAAGTGAAGCGACTGCAGAAGCGGTGAATGTGCTGATTCAAATCTTGCTAGGGGATAAAAGCCAAAACCCCGAGGCAGCCCAGTGATATGATCCAAGCGCCCTCCCCCACATCCAACAATCTCATTGCCTGCATAGGTTGTGGCGCGCTGGTGCCAGATACCGCTGGCCTCACCCATTCTTACATCGGCGCTTTGCCGGGCTGCTGGGCCATTTTTGGCGAGGTGCTGGCCAAAGAATACGGCGAGTACAACTATCCGGCTATCCACCGCATGACGGTGGACACCTATGCGGCCCAGCATCCGGGCGTTCCTTCGCGCCACTCTATTCAATCGGTGGCAATCCATCTCATCAGCCTGCACCTGATGCTAGAGCGCGGCTTTGCCGCCGAGCAAGCCACCAAGGCCATCCGCCTGGCGCTCCAGCAGCGTACCCGCTTTGTGTGGCTAGCTCCGCCGCCGCCGCTTGGCGCGCTGACAGTTCTGGATGTGCGCCAGGCCAAAACCCTGCCCCAGCACGAAGCAATTGTAACCCGGTGGGCAAAATCGGTGTGGCAGGCCTGGCAACCGCATCATGCAACAATCCACCAATGGGCAGCGTTATAGGCGTAACCCTTGCAAAGGTTTCCTAACCTTTGCAAGGGTGAATAACGATCACCAATAAAGGAGCACGCCATGCCAAACGGCTATTGGGGAAAAATCATTTTTGCCAATCTCTCCACCGGCCAAATCGAGGTGGAACAACCGCCAGAAGAGCTTTATCGCCGCTATCTGGGCGGCTATGGGCTGGGGGTGTACTATTTGTGCCAGCGCATCCCCCCCGGCGCCGACCCGCTTGGGCCAGATAACATGTTGGGCTTTTTGCCGGGCCTGCTCACCGGCAGCGGGGCGCAATTTGGCGGGCGCTTTATGGTGGTGGGCCGTTCGCCGCTGACGGGCGCCTGGGGCGACGCCAACTGCGGCGGAAATTTTGGCCCCGCCCTGCGCGGCGCAGGCTATGACGGGCTTTTTGTCACAGGCGCATCTGAGCACCCGCTTTACCTGTATGTGGATGGCGAAAAAGTCGAGCTGCGCGATGCATCTGCATTGTGGGGGCTAGATGCCGCGCAGACCCAAGATGCCATCCGCAAGGCCACCAGCCCCGATGTGCGCGTCGCTTGCATCGGGCCGGCCGGTGAAAAGCTATCGCTCATCTCTGGCATCGTCAACGATGGCGGCCGCCTGGCAGCGCGCTGCGGGCTGGGCGCCGTGATGGGCGCAAAAAAGCTCAAGGCTGTTGCCGCGCGGGGCAAGCAGCACCCCCCACAGGCCGATCCAAAAACATTCAAAGCCATCACGTCCGAATATATACGATTGTTTCGCCGCCGCCCCTCATCGCTGGTGTCACGGATACCGGGCTTGCTCAACCACCTGCTGCCCCTCATCCGCAGGCTGGGAATTCGCATCAACGCTGGCCCCGGCCAGATGGCGATTGATGCTTACCGCCGCTATGGCACCACCGTTGCCACATCCACCCTGGTCGAATTGGGCGACACGCCGGTGCGCAACTGGGCCGGCATCGGCTTTCGCGATTTTCCGCTGTATTTATCAGAAGGGCTGAGCGACGATGCCGCCATCCGCCCGGTCAAGCGTTCCTACGCTTGCCACTCGTGCCCGCTGGCGTGCGGGGGCACCGTCCACATGCCCAATGGTGAACCCAGCCACCGACCAGAATACGAAACGCTGGCCGCGCTTGGCCCGCTGGTGATGAACAGCAATCTAGATGCCGTGATGGAATGTAACCACATCTGCAACGCCGTCGGGCTAGATACCATCTCCACCGGCGTTGCGATTGCCTTTGCGATGGAATGTTATGAAAAGGGTTGGCTGCCGCCCGAACTGACCCAAGAACTGCCCTTGCAATGGGGCGATAGCCAGGTTATTGTTGAGCTGACCCGGCGAATTGCGCAGCGCGCGCCGGGCCTGGGCGATTGGCTGGCCGACGGTGTCCAGCGAGCCGCCCAGCGCCTGAGGCCAGAAGCGCAGCAAGCAGCCATACACGCCGGCGGGCAAGAACTGCCCATGCACCGCAGTCTCTTTGAACCTGGCCTGGCTGTGGGCTTTCAGCTAGACCCTGCCCCCGGCCGGCACACCTCCAACATGTCAGGCATTGCCAACCTCAAAGCTTTCGAACCGTACTTTGCCCTGAACAGCCACCGCCCGGCCGAACGCTACAACTATGCCGCTCATGGCCATACCCAGGCCATCACCATCCCCATCATGCGCGCCTACGATTCTTTGGGGCTGTGCATGTTTGCGCTGCAAGTGAGCGACCCGCCCATCTTGGGCTGGCTCAACGCCGCCACCGGCTGGAATTTTGATTATGCCAGCTTGCTCCGCGCCGGCAAGCGCATCCAGGTGCTGCGCCATGCCTTTAATGCCCGGCACGGTCTGCCAACCCAATTTCCGCTTCCAGCGCGCGAACGCGGCGACCCGCCCCAGCCTATCGGCCCGCTGGCCAAGCGCACCGTTGACACCGAAACCATGGCCGCCGGCTATTTTGCCGCGCTGGGCCTAGACCCCGCCACCGGCTGGCCCTGCCCAGAAACAATCAAAGAATTGGAATTAGAGGCAATACCTTTCAAATAAAGGTCTCGCCGTGGGGGCAGGTTTGAAACCTGCCCCTCTGACCTGGCTTATTTGAAAGGTATTGGAATTAGAGGCGGAAATAATATGAACAAATTTCTTTTGGGTCTGGATGCCGGCGGCGGCAGCGCCCGCTGCCTGCTGATTGACCTGGACAGCAAAACCATCACCACCACATGCTGCCCTTGGCGCCACCCTATTGCTCCCGACACAGGCGGTTGGGGGTTCGATCTGGACCTGGACGCGATGTGGCAACTGTTGGGTGAGGTCACCCGCCAGGCTGTGCAGCAAGCCGGCGCTTCTGCCGATCAGATTATGGGCCTGGCCGTCACCAGCATGCGTCACAGCCTTGTGGCCCTGGACAAAAACGGCCACCCGCTGCTGGCAGTGCCCAACCAAGACGCGCGCGCCGCCGATGCCAGCATGGAGTTGGCCGCCGAGCGCGGCCCAGAGTTTTACCAGCGCACCGGCCACTGGCCCAACCCCATCTTGGCCGCTTCGCGCCTCAAATGGCTGGCCGCCCATGCGCCCGATTCCAAAATCGCTCTCGTCCTCAGCCTGAGCGAATGGCTTGCATACCAGCTTTGCGGCCAGGCCGTCACCGATGCCTCTCACGCCGGCGAGACCATGCTGTTCGACCTTGCCACGCGCGATTGGGCCTGGGACCTCATCAACTCGCTTGGCCTGCCGCGCGCCATCTTTCCGCCGCCGGCCCGCCCCGGCACGCGCCTGGGCGCGCTTGC
>JBGSMF010000243.1:0-13756 GCA_041740315.1 Thermoflexales bacterium | reverse complement strand
GCCGGCCCGCCCGCGCCTGGCGGCTGCGCACGCGGCCAGCGCAAACATGACCATCACCGGGTCTAGAAAGGCCGTGGCCGAAAACACAATGGCATAAGGTGAAAACGCCACCAGCGCGGCGGCAATCCAGCTTGGCAAGGTGGCGTGGGACTTGGATGAAATTTGAAACACCAGCGGCACGCTCAAAACGCCCGCTACCAGGCTGGGCAGGCGGGCGGCAATCTCGGAACGCCACACATAATGGAATGACACCGCCATCAGGTAAAAGACCAGGGGGGGCTTGTCGGCGGTTTGTTGGCTCAGCCACACGTCACGCCCGGTGCGGATGAGCAGTCCCCAAGAAGCATAGAGCGCCTCGTCGGGGTGAAAGCGGTTGGCCCACGCCGGCCCCAGCCGCAACGCCAAGGCTGCCAGGCACAAGGCTGCCATGCCCCAATACTGCTTAGATAACCCTGCTGGCGTATGGGCAGGTTTCAAACCTGCCCCCACGGCCAACACCCTATTTGAAGAGTATTGCGCCATGCCCCATAGTTTGCGCTTGGGCATCCGCTTAATCCACAAAGCGATATTTAATCAATGTCCACAACACGCGCAGGCCATCGCGCCAGGTGATCTTTTTGCCCTCGGTGTATTCGCGCCCGTAATAACTGATGGGCACCTCAAAGATGCGGTGGCCGCGCTTGAGCACCTTGGCCGTAATTTCGGGGTCAATGCCCCAACCGCGCGATTGCAGATCGAGTTGTTTGGCCACGTCGGCGCGCAGCACTTTGTAGCATGTTTCCATATCGCTCAAGATGGCGTTGAACATGATGTTGGTCACCAGAGTCAGAAACTGATTGCCCAGCATGTGCCAGAACATCATGGCCTTGCGCGGGCCTAGAAAGCGGCTGCCATAGACCACCGCCACCCGCCCTTCTTCAATCGGGCGCACTAGCGCCGGGTAATCGCGTGGATCGTATTCCAGGTCGGCGTCTTGGACCATTATAATCTCGCCCGTGGCGCGTTGAAAGCCGGTGGTGACGGCCGCGCCTTTGCCCATGTTCTTGTCGTGCAAGAGCAGAACAATATCACCATGCTTTTCTTCTTCTCGCAAAATATCGCGCGTCCCATCCGTCGAGCCATCGTCTACTACAATGATCTCGTCGGCCCGGCCCACTGCTCGTATCTGGCGCAGAATTTCACGGATGGTTTCTTTTTCGTTGTAAACAGGCATCACTACGCTAAGCTTCATCTTTTTGCTCCGGTCGTTATCTAGTGCCTGTCTCAAAACCTGCGTAGCTACCGTATCCCCATACGGTAGCGGCAGGCATAGGGATGCCAGCCTACGGGTTTTGAGACGCGAACTAGGCTAGTGCATGTCCCAAAACCTGTATAGCTATCGTATCCCTATACGGTAGCGGCAGGTCTAGGGATACCTGCCTACGGGTTTTGAGACGGAAACTATCTAGTGCCTGTCTCAAAACCTGCGTAGCTACCGTATCCCCATACGGTAGCGGCAGGTATGGGGATATCTGCCTATGGGTTTTGAGACAGAAACTATCTAGGGTGCATTATACCTGCCAAGTAGCCAATCAGTCAATCAGTAGCGTTGCCGCGCTTGTTTGACGGATTGGTACATTCTCGGTTAAAATGACCCCATGAAATTAATCGAGGCGTTAGGGATCAAGACGGGTCAAGTCGTAGCGTTTGTTGGGGCAGGCGGCAAGACCACCGCCATTTGGCGCTTGCTGCACGAGGTAGACGGCCCGGCGGTGTTTACGACCACCACCAAAATTATGGAGCCGGTTTTGCCGCCGGGCGGCGGGTTGATGCTATCGCCTCGACCCCATCCGGCGCGTTTGTGCGATTTGCTTGCGCGCGCGCCGCGCCTGGTTCTGGCCGCTGGACGTTTGCCCGAGGAATACCAGCCGGCGGCGGGCCACTCTGTGCCTAGCTTGCCCTGCAAACTGGATGGTTTGCCGGCCAATGTCCTAGATGATCTTGTCGCAGAGTGCGGCTTGCGTTGCGCCCCTGGCCCTACCTGGCTGGTAGAAGCTGATGGCGCTAAGGGCTGCGGCCTCAAAGTGCCAGGCCAGCACGAACCGGTCATTCCAACTAGCGCCAACAGCGTGATTGTCTGCGCGCACCTAAATGTCATCGGCCAGCCGGCAAGTGACAAGACGGTTCATCGCCTTGCGCAGGCAGAGGCGATGGGGCTGCGGCAGGGTGAACCGATTACGCCGGAGGATTTTGTGCGTGTGTTGGCTAGTCCACACGCCGGTTTAAAAGATATTCCGCCTAGCGCAAGCGCCGTGGCCTTGCTCACCCAGCGTGATTCGGTGGCTCATCCTGCTGCAAATGCATTGATCGAGCAGTTGCTTGCCACCGGCCGCTTTAGCCGGGTGGTGGTAGCTGCCTTGCGCGCGCAAGAGCCGGTACTGGCGTTAAAGGCGCGCCCGGCGCGTGTGACCGCCGTGGTGTTGGCCGCCGGCGCTTCAACCCGCATGGGCCAGCTTAAACAGTTGCTCGATTGGCGCGGCCAGCCGATGGTGCGCCACGTGGTTAACCTGGTACGAGCCGCGCAACTGCCTGCCATTGTCGTGCTGGGTTGCCAGGCCGATCGGGTGCGCGCTGCGTTGGCGGGCAGCGATGCGCGCATTGTCATCAATGAGGACTGGGAACGGGGGCTGAGCGCATCGCTTTGCGCGGGCCTGGCGGCAGCGCCTGCTGATGCCGAGGCGGTTTTGTTTGTGCAAGCCGACCAACCCAATATCACGCCTCAATTATTGCAGAGCCTGGTTGCGCGCTTTGAATCTGGCGCGCCCATCGTTGCGCCGGCGCATCACGGCCGACGAGGCACGCCGGTGCTCTTTGCGCGCGAGCTGTTTGACGAACTGTTACATATCAGCGGCGATGAGGGAGGGCGTTCGTTGATTCAAAAATACGCCAGCCGCGTGGCGACCATTCAAGTAGATGATCCCAACATACTGGCTGACATTGACACGCTGGAGGACTATGCCTCCCTCGCTCCTCATCCCTCATCCCTCCTCGCCAACATCCAGGGCCTCGTCTCTGATATGGACGGCGTCTTGTGGCTTGGCAACCGGCCCATGCCTGGGTTGATTGAATTCTTTGGTTTTTTGCGCCAGGCCAAGATCCGATTTGTTTTGGCAACCAACAATGCCAGCAAAACCTCGCTAGAGTATGTGCAGCGTTTGGCTGATTTGGGCGTGCAGGTAGAGCAGCGTGAAATCTTGTGCGCCGCCGAGGCCACTGCCGAATACCTGGCGAGCCATTCGCCGGGGGCGAGTGTGTTTGTCATCGGTGAGCCACCCCTGGCCAATGCGCTGGCAGAGCGTGGGCTGTTCATCGCTCCAGAAGATGCGGCCCAGGCCGATTTTGTTGTGGTGGGCTGGAATCGTAACCTGACATGGCAAAAGCTGGCTCGCGCTACCCAGCTCATACGGGGCGGCGCGCGCTTTATTGGCACCAATCCAGACCGCACCTGGCCCAGTGAACAAGGCTTGCTGCCCGGCAATGGCGCGAACCTGGCCTTTTTGCAAGCGGCCACCGATATCGAGCCTTTCCTGATCGGCAAGCCCGGCCGGGCCATGTTTGGCCAAGCGTTGGCGCGCCTGGGCCTGTCAGCCTCGAAAGTGGCCATGCTCGGCGACCGGCTGGAAACCGATATCGAAGGCGGGCAGCGCGCCGGGTTAAAGACGATTTTTGTGTGCAGCGGGGTGCAGACCCGCGAAGAAGCATTAGGTTATCCTGTGCCGCCGGATCTTGTCCTTCAAGACATTGCCGAGTTGACCCAGGTGTGGAAAAATAAAATTTCAAATTGAGGCGTTGTGGATTATCTATTTGACCTGACGCTAAATCAACTTGAACAAGCGATGGCTAAATGGGGCCAACCGGCATATCGCGCAGGGCAAGTCTGGGCGTGGCTGTATCAAAAGCTGGCCGGCTCGTTTGACGAGATGAGCGATCTGCCCAAGCCTCTGCGTGCCCAACTAAAAGAGGCGTTTGTCTATAGCTGGCTTTCGCCGGTGGCCCAGCAGGCCTCGTTCGATGGTCGCACCCAAAAACTGCTCTTTCAATTGCCAGATGGCGCGCAGATTGAAAGTGTGCTGATGGAGTATGAAAAGCGCCGCACAGTATGCATCTCTACCCAGGCTGGCTGCGGCATGAGCTGCACGTTTTGCGCCACAGGGCAGGGGGGCTTGCAGCGCAATCTAAACTCTGGCGAGATCGTTGAACAGGTTCTCTATTTTGCCCGCAGCCTAGCCTCCAATCTCCAACCTTCAATCTCCAATATCGTTTTCATGGGCATGGGCGAGCCGTTTTCCAATTACGACCACTTTATGCAGGCCGCCCGGCGGCTGAATGACCCCGCTGGTTTTAACCTGGGCGCGCGGCGCATGACGGTGAGCACCGTGGGCTTGGTGCCCGGCATCAACCATCTGGCCGCTGAGGACCTTCAAATCAACCTGGCCGTGTCGTTGCATGCTGCCACCGACGACTTGCGCAACCAGCTTGCGCCGATTAACCGGCGCTATCCCCTGGCAAGCTTGATGCCCGCCGTGCGCGCATACATCGAGCAAACGCACCGCCGCGTCAGCTTTGAGTGGGCGCTGATTGAAAACATCAACGATACTCCAGAGCAAGCGCGCGCGTTGGCCAGCCTGGTCAAAGGATTGCTGTGCCACGTCAACCTCATCCCCCTCAATCCAACCGCCGATTTTGCCCAGGCCGCTTCTACGGGTGAGCGCATTCAGGCCTTTCGCGCTATTTTGGACCGCGCCGGCATCCCCAATACGCTGCGGCTGCGGCGCGGCATTGACATCCAGGCGGGCTGCGGGCAGTTGCGGCACAGGGAAAGGGAAAAATGATTGCGATGAAACGGGCCGCGCTGACTGGTGTGTTTGTCCTGATTGCCCTGCTAGTTGAACCTCCGCTGAGTGTTGGCGCAGCGCCTTTGCCCCAGGCCGGCGAGGGCTATCACACTGTCCAAGCTGGCGAGAATCTGTTTCGCATCAGCTTGCGCTATGGCACAACCGTCCAGTTGTTGATGCAGACCAATGGCTTGAATGACCCTAACCGTGTATATGTGGGGCAGCAGTTGAGGATTCCATCTGGCCAGGCTGTTCCGGCTTCTAGCCCTACGCCACAGGCGGCGCAGGGTGGGTCTCCCCGGCAGACGGTTCATAGTGTGCAAGCCGGTGAAAACCTGTTTCGCATCAGCCTGCATTATGGCATTTCAACGCGCGCGCTGGCTATGGCCAACGGCATGGGGAATGTCAATATAGTGTATGTGGGGCAGCAATTGGTGATTCCGGCTAGCAGCGCAGCCGAGCCTGCCAATTCTGCGGCAGGTTCGCCCGTTATCTTGCCGGTGCCGCTTGATAGGCAAGATCACACCCTCAGTTGTGAATCGTCGGCAGCGGGGATGGCGGCGGCCTTTTTTCAATCCTCGCCGCCGCAGGGCTATGCAGATTGGGAAAGCTATTTTGTGCAGGTCATTCCACCGCACCAAAATCCGCACCGAGGATTCCGGGGAAATATAGATGGTCAAGTGGGGCTAATGTGCACCGGCCAAGTATGCGCAAGCGGCTATGGGGTGTATGCCGAGCCTGTGGCCCAGGCGCTCAACCAGGCTCAAATTGGCGTTGAGGCGCGCGTAGAATATGGCGTTGACTATGCCGCTATAGAACAGGCTATCAAAGCAGGCAGCCCGGTGTTGGTGTGGGTGTTTAATCCATTTCATGGCGACTATAATCCCGCTGCCATGCGGCGGCTGGAAATTGACCCCGAAACGAATCAGCCGTATACCTTGATCGAGGGCGAGCACGTCTATGTGGTGGTGGGCGTGGCCGCTGAGGGCAAGACCTTTCTCGTCCACGACCCTTACCAGGGCCGGTCTTTGTGGGTGGCCCACTTTTCTCGCTGGGATTTGTTCAATGGCATGAGGGTAATAGTTGCCAAGTCAACAGCGCGATAATAGGGCCGGTATCCCTATGCCGGCCCTTGTTCAACGCGCAGGAACCGGAGCCATTGATCTTGTGGCGCGACGATGGCAGGCTGATCTCATCTTTGCAGGTATTTGTTCACCCTCCCGCGGGTTAGTTCAAACCTGCGGGAGGGTAGGCTGAGCGCTTACCTTTGCAGGTGGTAAGGGATGTCTATAATCGCCCGTTGAAAGCCAAACCGCCGTCTGTTGTAAAGCAAAGCGGCTTTGAGCAGCCACGCGGTCTGGTTGTGAAAGACGCTCTGCCACCAGTGCGCCGGGACAAATTCTGGCAAGACCACCGTTGCCAATTGCCCGTCGTTGTGCTGCCGGTCGGTCTCGTCAAGAAAATCTAGCAGCGGCCCAATGATGGAGCGATAGGGTGATGGCACCACCACCAGGGGCACATCGGGCCACCACTTTTTCCAGGTTTCACGCATTTGCTCTCCCGCGCCCGGCTCTAGTTCAACGTACACTGCCGTGACCTCTCTAGCAATTGATTGGGCAAACGTCACGGCGTCAACCATGCCGCGGTGAACGCCCGAAATGGGCAAAACCACTCTGGGCGGCGGGGTGGGCCTGAGTGAGGGTGGCAAACCGCGCAGCGAGAGCTGCTTGGCTATCTCCTGGTAATGAGCGTGAATCTGGAGAAAGCCGAGCACCATCAGCGGAATGACCAAAATGGTGATCCAGGCGCCTTCGACAAATTTGCTGATGCTAATGATAACAATTGCCGCCCCGGTGACCAGCGCGCCCACGCCGTTGATGATAGCCTTGAGCCACCAGTGCCTGCCGCGCTCCCGCCACCAGTGAATCACCATGCCCGCCTGCGAAGGCGTAAAGGCCAGAAACGAACCCACTGCAAACAAGGGCACCAGCGCGTGCGTGTCGCCGCCAAAGATAATAATCAGCACGCCCGATACCACCGACAAAAGTATAATGCCGTTGGCATATACCAGCCGGTCGCCCAGGCTGGCCAACTGGCGCGGCAAAAAGCCATCCGAGGCCAGTATCGCCGCCAGGCGGGGAAAGCCGGCAAAGCTGGTGTTGGCCGCCACGGCCAAAATGAGCATGGTGCTGGCCTGAATCAAGATGTAGAGTGGCCCGCTGCCCAGTATCCGCCGCGCCAAAGCCGATAGAATGGTTTCCTCTGGCCCGGCTACCACAGCAAAGAATTGCGTCAGCCCAATGCTGCCCACAAACAACACCCCCATCAGCAAGGCCATCACAATCAAGGTCCTCCCGGCATTCTTGGGTTCGGGTGGCTTGAAGGTCGGCACGCCGTTGCTGATGGCTTCAATGCCGGTGAGGGCGGTGCAGCCGGTCGAAAAGGCGTGCAAGACGAGAAAGGTTGTCAAGGGGACCGTTGCCGGTGGAGTTGCCACAGCCAATGAGCCAGGCCCGTCGAGCAACGCGCGAACAGCGCCATAAACCAGCATTGCAATGTACGTGACTAGAAATAGATAGACTGGAATCGCCATGAGCGTGCCGGTCTCGCGCAGCCCGCGCAGATTGATGATGGTGATGATGAGCAAAAACAGCAGCGACACCGTAACCCGGTGCGGCCACAACGCTGGAAAGGCCGAAGCGATGGCAGCTACGCCTGCCGTCAGGCTAACAGCCGCATTGAGCAAATAGTCAATCAGCAGCGCCGTGGCGGCAACCAGCCCTGGCCCAATCCCCAGATTGGTGCGGGCCACAATCCAAGAGCCGCCCCCGGAAGGATAACCGTAGATTGTTTGAAAGTACGATAGGGCAACAATGACCAACAGCCCACTAATGACCAATCCAATCGGAAAGGCCATAGACAGCCCCACGCTGCCGGCTACTATCAGGCCCAGGTAAATTTCCTGGTTAGCATAAGCAATCGAAGATAGCGCGCCTGGCGAAAAAGCCGCCAGGGCCTGTACCTTGTTCAACCGCTCTTCGCCCATTTGTTGGGTGGGTAGCGGAGAACCAAGCAAAAAATACCTGATTTCGTTCAGCATCTATCACCTCAGTTTGTCATAGTGGAATGTGGAGCAGGCGCTTTTTTAAAGCAAATCAATGCGGAAACACATTGAATTCTATACCCAAATTGCTAACCTAGTCAAATGGTAAACTGCTCACCCTCCCGCAGGTCTGAACGCTTTTTAGTGAGCATGGGCGTCTCCATTGGTTTCACAAGCCCCAAGGCTGCCAAATTGTAACCTGCGGGAGGGTAGGCGGGCAGCTATGTCAGTGACGATGCTTGATAATCAATCTTGCAGACCAAAAAACGCCCCTTGACAAACATTTGTGCAACCCTTGATTTTTTCAGTATAGCAGTGTATCATTGCAGGGATGCCAGACATAAAGCTTGCTCCCTCTATTTTGTCCGCTGATTTTGCCTGCTTGGGTGATCAAATTGCCCAGGCCGAGGCTGCCGGCGCAGACTATATCCACGTTGATGTGATGGATGGGCAGTTTGTGCCCAATTTGACCGTTGGTCCCATTGTGGTCAAGGCTGCCCGGCGGTCTACGCGTTTGCCGCTAGATGTTCACCTCATGATGGTCGAGCCTGAGCGTTATCTCAAGAATTTTATCAGGGCTGGGGCAGATATTGTGACTGTGCATGTCGAGACTTGCCCACACTTGCATCGAACGATTCAACAAATTCACGAGCTGGGGGTGAATGCAGGGGTGGCCTTGAATCCATCCACGCCCCTGGGCGCAGTTGAGGAAATCTTGCCAGATATTGACCTGTTGTTGCTGATGACGGTCAACCCTGGTTTTGGCGGCCAAGCCTTTATCGGCCAGATGCTTGACAAAATTGAGCGCGCGCGCGCGGCGCTGGACCGAATCGGCAGCGATGCAGACCTGGAGGTTGATGGAGGCATTGATTCCAAGACAGCTCCCTTGGTGGTAAAGGCCGGGGCGCGCGTGCTGGTGGCTGGCTGGGCGGTGTTTGAGGCCCAGGCAGGTATCGCCCAGGCCATGGGGCATATTCGCAGCGCGCTGGCTGAAAGCTAGGCTTGGCTTAAAAGCAAACGCGCCAGCGGTTTGCTGGCGCGTTACAGTCTTGTGCAGATCACTTGGTTTTATTCAACGTGCGCAAACATGCGGTGCATACATACAAGCGGCGCTTTTGCCCATCAATCATAACGGTGCGTTTGGTCACGTTGGGTTTAAACTCTCGATTGGTGGCGCGCTTGGAGTGGCTGATATTATGACCAAATTGAGGTCCCTTGCCACACAGATCACATTTTGCCATTGTCATCACCTCACAAAAATTCATTTGCCGCAGGCGCTCTTGCTGGCCTGTAGCTAAGCGGGCGGATGATACCATAGAATAATGTTTTCTGCAAGCCAGGCATGTCTTGAATCTATTGATCTAAGCCTGGATTTCGCAGTTCGCGCATCCCCATGCAAGCCTACGGGGCGCGAAAAACAGGCTAAGGAACGAGAAGAAAACACCTTTTTCTTATTGATCCTAACACGAGGCTTTTATGTCAGAAGAAAATCAACTGGGCAAAGTTGAAATATCGCCAAACGTTGTTGCAACGATTGCGCGCCATGCCGTGCTGAGTTCGTATGGCGTGGTGGGCATGGCGCCTAAAAACATTGCCGATGGATTCGTCCAAGCCTTTCAAAGCGAAAGCAGCCGTGGCATTGAGGTTCACCTCCAGGGCGATGAAATTGTGATTGACGTGTACGTCATTATTGAGTATGGAACGCGCATTTCGTCGGTCGCTCACAGCATCATGAATGTGGTTAAATACAATGTAGAGCGAGCTTTGGGTGTCCCGGTGAGATGTGTCAATGTTCACGTGCAGAGCCTGCGTGTGAGCAGCCCGGATTAGGAATTTCACTGGGGAGATCATTGTGACCGACGAACATCAACCCGCAGATAGAGCGCATGCCCCCATGCTGAGCCTAAGCGGACAGGGTCTCAAACGGCTTGTCAAGGCTTCGTTGTCATGGTTGCAATACCACCAGCAGGCGGTCAATGCGCTCAATGTTTTCCCGGTGCCCGATGGCGACACCGGCACCAATATGCTGCTGACCATGCAATCGGCCTGGGCCGAGATTGAACATTCGCCTGATGATACTATTAGCAACATTGCTCATGGGGTGGCTCACGGAGCATTGATGGGGGCGCGTGGCAATTCGGGCGTTATTCTTTCGCAGTTATGGCGCGGTTTTGCCCGCAGCCTGGGGAACGAGGTTGTGTTGACAGCCCCCAGCATGGTCAAGGCGATGCAAGAAGGCGCCGATACGGCCTACAAGGGTGTCATCAAGCCGGTGGAAGGCACCATTCTGACCGTGGCGCGCGAAATAGCCAAAGGCTGCGCCGAGGCCGCTCAAAATACGGATGACCTGGTGGCAATCTTGGATCATATGGTGGCGCGCGGCAAAGAGGCGGTGGCGCGCACGCCCGATCAGTTGCCCATCCTCAAGCAGGCGGGCGTGGTAGACTCGGGCGGCCAGGGCTATTTCATTATCTTGGAAGGCATGCTGCGGTATCTGCAAGGCGAAACGGTGCAATTTGACCCAAGCCTGGACGCAGCGGTTGACCTGCAAGTTCAACCGGCGGCAATTGACGCCGGCGATGTGAAGGAAGGCTATAATTATGACGTGCAGTTCATTGTGCTCGGCCGCAAAATGGACGTAAACAAGTTGCGCGATACCATCAGCGCCATGGGACAATCGGCCCTGATTGTGGGCGATGCAGAAGCTGTCAAGGTCCATGTCCACGTGGCCGACCCCGGCGAGCCGATCAGCTATGCCGCCCAGTGCGGCAGTTTGCGCGATGTTGTTGTTGAAGATATGCAGGCCCAGTACCACGAATTTATCATGGGCCGCACCCAAGCGCCTGTCATTGCGCCCCAGGCGCAAGTGGAGCCGGGCCAGGTTGCCACGGTCGTCGTTTCGCCTGGCGAAGGCCTGACGCGCGTGTTTTATAGCCTGGGAGCCAGCGCGGTGATCTCGGGCGGTCAAACCATGAACCCCAGCATCGAGCAGTTTGTGCAGGCGATTGAGGCTTTGCCTACCGAGCGGGTTGTCCTCTTGCCCAATAACAGTAATGTTCTCATGGCGGCGCGCCAGGCCGCCGAGTTATCTTCCAAGCAAGTGAAGGTTATCCCCACGCGCAGTGTGCCGCAAGGCATTGCAGCCCAACTGGCCTTTAGCGCCCAACTTGATCTGGCCGCCAACGTCACTGCAATGGAACAGGTCGTGGGCAGCGTGCTCACCGGCGAGGTGACGGTGTCTACTCGCGCGGTTGAAATTAATGGCATTCAGGTGGAGGCTGGGCAGGTTATTGGCCTGGTAGACGATACTCTGACCACCAGCGGGCAAATGGTTGATCAAGTTGTATGGCAGTTGTTGGATCAGATGGATGTCCAATCGCGCGAGATTGTGACCTTGTATTACGGCGACAATGTGTCGGGCGAGCAGGCTGCCGAATTGGCAGAGGCTGTCCGCGCGCGCTTTCCCTCGCAAGAGATCGAAGTGGTTGAGGGGGGACAGCCACATTATCAATATATCATAAGCGTTGAATGATCGTAACTACTCAGCATCCTGAGCGGAGCGCCGCGCTCCTTCGACTGCGTTTCACTTCGCTCAGGATGCGCGGCGCGTAGTCGAAGGGTGCCGGCTGAGTAGTTACGAATGATCACGTGTTGAAATTCTAGTCATGGGGAGCAGCAGTTTGTGGGCAAAGTTCATATAATTACTGACAGTGCCGCTCATTTTACCACTCCATCGGTTGTGGCCGACCTGGACATTATGGTCCTTCCGCTCACAATCGAGTTTGGCGCAGAAACTTTTAAAGAAGGCCTGGATTTATCTGGGGACGATTTTTTTGTGCGCTTGATTGAAGGCAAACACCATCCCTTTTACCGCGCGCCGGCTGTGGACGATTTTAGAGCGGCTTATGGTCGGATGTTGCAGGACACCGACCAGATCATTTCGATCCACATGTCTGGCAAGCTGGGCAAGGTCGTCACTCGAGCGCGCTTGGCGGCTGCAGATTACATGGGACGCAGCAAGATTATTGTGGTTGACTCGTGCACTACCTCGGTGGGTTTGGGCATCTTGGTCGAGGCCGCCGCGTGCGCCGCTAAGCAAGGACTGGCGCTGGACGATGTCGTGCGGACCATGCGCGGGATGATCCCCCACATCTATACGGTGTTCTTTACCCATTCGCTAGATTGCCTGGAACACAGCGGACGCATTGGCAAGTCGCAGGCTATTTTAGGGACGATGCTGGGTGTCAAGCCTTTTCTCACCATTGAAGATGGGCAAATCAACCCCATTGAGAAGGTGCGCACGCGCGAGCGGGCCATTGACAAGCTGGTCGAGTTTGTGTCTGAATTCACCCACATTGAGCGGGTCACCGTCTTGCGCGGAGCCGAAACCCTGACAGAGGATACGCAGCTTTTGCTGGAACGGCTGACCTTAAACTGCCCCAACTATACCTATCCCGTAGTGCGTTATGGCCCAGCATTGGGTTGTGATATTGGGCCAGATGGACTGGGGATTGTGGTGTATGAAGGGGCTCGGTAAACTGTATGATCCGCATCGTTACCGACAGCACTGCCGACCTTCCCCCCGAACTGGCGGCAGAGTTGGGCATCTGGGTGGTGCCGTGTTTTATCTTGTTTGGCACCGAGAGCTTTTTAGACGGCGTCACCATCACCCGGGAACAATTCTATGCCCGCCTGGCGTCTAGTTCCCAATTGCCTACTACCGCTGCCCCTGGCGTTGGGATGTTTGCGGAAATTTTTAATCTGGCGCAACCCGGTGATGAAATCGTTTCAATCCACGTGGCCGCCACGTTGAGTGGAATATGGAATGCGGCGCGGCTGGCCGGCGAAACGGTATCGGGGGTGCGAGTCGTTGCGTATGATTCCAGCTCGATCTCGATGGGCCTGGGCTGGCAAGTCGTTTTTGCCGCGCGGGCGGCGCGCCAGGGTAAAAGTTTGGCCCAGATCATAGCTCTGCTAGATAACCTCAAGTCGCGGGCCTATACGTTTGCCGCGCTGAACACTATGGAATTTCTGCGCCGCAGTGGACGGGTAAGCTGGGCCAGGGCTTTGGTGGGGCAGGTACTGAATATCAAGCCCATTCTCAAGGTTTATCAGGGTCAGGTCGAATCGGTTGGCCGCGCTCGCTCTCACAGCCGCGCCGTGGCGCAATTGGTCCAGTTGGTCACTGGCCCGGGCGCGTTAGAAGCGTTGGCGGTTTTGCACACCACCGCGTTGGCAGAGGCCACCGTTCTGGCCGAATCATTGGCATATCTTGTGCCGAGAGAGCCAATCCCTATTGTAGATGTCGCACCGACGATTGGGGTGCACGTTGGGCCTAATGGCTTGGGGTTGGCGGCGGTTGCCAAAGCCTGACGCAAGTGATGTTCTCTTGATGTTCTAATGATGATCTAGTGATGATCTATGATTGAACAATTGACAAAAATTTTGAAATCGGAAATTCTAGATGGATGCCGTAACCGGCTGGTGATTGGAGGACTGGCCCCCTTGGCCGATTATTGGGAGCGCGAGGCGGCCCAGCAGCCTTTTGACGACGAGAGCCGCGCCGCGGTGGCTCAACTGTTTACGCTGATGCGCGCCTACAAGGCGGTAAAAGACCATGCGGCCCGCCAGGCGCACATTGAGCAAATGCTGGCTATTCTCAATCGGCTGCCGCGCTTGCCTGCCGCCCCCAAAGCTGCGGCCAAAGCGCCTGCCACTGAAGCTCTGCCTCAAGGACCTGCCGCCTCTGGGCAGCCGCCCGCCGAGCCTGGTGCGCCCC
>JBGSMF010000242.1:0-5403 GCA_041740315.1 Thermoflexales bacterium | reverse complement strand
CCAATGAAATCTGGGCAAGGAGAAAGGTGGCTTGATCGCTGTTGATAAAACACTGCGGCCACTTTTCCTTTCGCCCTCAGCACATTGACAAGAGAACAACATTCTGCCACTGACCTTTGTAGACCACAGGCCACAACCAATTCAGCAACTTTGTTTTGGACAAACATCCTTGCCAGTCCAAGGCCAGTTTTTTTGTGGCTCAGGTTGTGGCGCACAGCGCGCGGGCTATGCAGTACACACAAGGCATCGGGCTTGCTTTTTGCCCGCGCCCTGTGCTTGCTGGTTGGCCGCAGATTTTTTGTTTTGCTGTTCCCGCACTTCCGGCGCGGCATTGAGCAAAGCGCCGCGCCGGAAATGCTCGCGCCCTGGGCGCTCAGCGGCCAGTTCTCCAACCTTGGCCAGTGGCGTTCTTGTCAATTGTGTGCCATAATCATTGGCATAGAAGGGGGCGGGCCTAACACTGCATGCAGCCGACTTGCCTTACGCGCCGAGTTCCAAAGGTTGCGTGTGCGTTTTATCGTCTTTCGGGGCGCGAAGGTTAGGCGTCGCATCCGGCAAGCGGCTGATGCTCCCGTTAGGCCGCCGTTGAAAGCAGGGCAAAGAAAAAGGTGGCCTGATCGTTGACAATAGAATAGCACAGCCCCCTTCCCTTTTGCCCTCAGCACATTGACAAGTGTAAAGTAAATTGCCACTGGCTCTTGTGAACAATACATCGCAGCCAATCTTGTCTTGGTCATACAGCATTGCCAGTCCAAGATTGGTTCTTGGGTCGGTCAGGTTGTGGCGCACAGCGCGCGGGCTTTCCCGCTGCGCGGCGGTGGACAAGCCAACTGTCGCCCGCCCCCTGTGCTGGCTGGTTAACCACAGCTTTTTGTTTGGCTGTTCCCGCCCTTCCGGCGCAGCATTGATCCTTCGACTCATCCTGAGCTACATCCTGAGCGAAGCCGAAGGAAAGGTCGAAGGACGCTCAGGAAAGCCCTGCGCCGGAAATGCTCGCCACCTTGACCATCATCAGCCAGCTATCCAATCTGAGGCCAGTGGCGTTCTTGTCAATTGTGTGCCATAATCATGGGCATAGAAGGGGGCGGCCTAACACTGCATGCAGCCGACTTGCCTTACGCGCCGAGTTCCAGAGCTACTTTCGCGTGGTCATCGTTCTTCGGGGCGCGAGGGTTACGTGTCGCATCCGGCAAGCGGCTGATGCTTACGTTAGGCGCGTGTGCAAAAATCGGAGATGCGTTTCGTTGTGCAGTCGAGGCCCAATAGACACGACAGAACGCAACACGGTAGCCGTGCTATTGTAGATAAACCGGAAACTGGCGAAACCAAGATTTTATTTTTGCAAGCGTATGGTTCTCGCCAGGCCAAAGCCAAACACTCAACAAGCGTAAAAAGCTAGCAAGTCTCTGGTCAGCCATTGCATCATCATTGTAAACAAAACCAGCATCCCGGCAGGTCAGGGATAAAACAAGCCTGGGGGGGTTTGCACGGCGAAGCGGGTGTTCAAAGCAAAACTTGCGTTTGGGTTTGTCGCGTCATCAGTGCGGTTGGCATTTTGAGACTGTGGCAAAGTGCATCAATCTCGCATTGGGTGTAAAATAGTCAAGGTGCTTGTGCGGCAAGGACACTCGCGCAAGTTGAGATATTCGGTTTCCCGTTGCGCCCTTGTTGCACAGCGTCAGAAAAACAGGCGCGAAACGCGCCTAACACTGCATGCACCCGACCGCCCATACGCCGCAAGTTCCAGAGCTACTTTCGCGTGGTCAGCGTCTTTCGGGGCGCAGGCGTTCCTCGTCGCACCCTGGTCGGCGGGTGATGCTTCCGTTGGGCGGCTAGACAGCAAGGTATGGATATCAAGGTATGGATATAGCTAATGTAAGTGCAACTACGATAAATTGGGATACCATCAAACCAGAAAAATTTGAAGAACTTGTCTATTTCCTACTTGACGACATGGGATTCAAAAACCTTGAATGGCGTAAGGGAGGTGAAGGTATAAGCGCAACAGATGGCGGACGGGATTTAGAGGCAATCTACTCTAATATTGGCCCAGGAGACATTTTATCTGTTGAAAAATGGTGGTTTGAAATAAAATACCGAAGCAAAACTTTAGCGCCCGCAGAGATACAGAAAATTATCACTAATGCGGTAGGCCGCGTCGGAGTTGATACACTGGTAATCGTTACAAACGGAACGGTGTCCAATAAAACAATTGACTGGGTGAAAGAATTTCAAACCAACTTTCCTAGGCCCCGCATTATCGTTTGGCAGAAGCACGACATTGAGAGAATCTTGAAAAAGTATCCCAGTACCGCGATGCGTTATTTCCCAGAAGCACTATCTGTCCAAGAGCAATTAATGGGAGTCGCAAACCAATTTTGGAACTCAACACACTTCCCTTCATTAAATCAGATGGAGCGGTTTTGGCTAGACCGTGACAACCTAACCTGGGATGAATACACCCTATTTCCCATTTTAGTCGCTGACAATATATCGAATCAGGTCACTATAAGGAAATGGGGCATTATACTGCCAACAGAGTTGCTAATAAAGACTTTAACGCTTGGCCTTGCTAATACCCCACAGCTTGTTATCAAATTTGAGCATTCTGGCAACAATCAAGATGCCCTAATTGGAGGAGTGGCTTATTTACTTGAGAGCATTTTAGTAAAGCAAGATATTCCCATTGCAGGGATTGTCCAATTGATTACCCATCCGTATGAACTTGTTACTCCAGCAAGCGACTCTCCAGCCAAATTAGTTAATTTTTTACTGAAACCTATTTTTTCCCGGATTTATTTGGATCTAGGTGAAAATTGCAGTTTTGATTGTGATAAAGTTTCTTGGGGGAAAACCCGCTCGAACACCCCCAGTGGCTTCTTTACAAGATTTGAAATAGAAATTCCGCCTCCGAAGAATACCGGACCGTTTGTGATTTTGCAATATAGTAGTGGTAAGTGTGGCATTGATCTCGTTGATAGCGACTCGTTTTGTCCATTGTTCAGTGACATTGAAGAAGATGAAGATTTTAGCAATGCACAACGATTGTGTGAGCATTTGGAATTTATGCGCAAAGTAATTGTCAAGCGCAGTTGCACATCATAGTACTATGGCAGATTATATATTCAATGGAGCCTCAAATTATGGCAGCCGCCCAACACTGCATGCACCCGACCGCCCATACGCTTCGAGTTCCAGGGCTACTTTCGCGTGGTCATCATTGTTCGGGGTGCAAGGGTTACGCGTCGCAGCCTGGGCGGCGGGTGATGCTTCCGTTAGCCAGCATTCGGTGAGACAGGTTGAATATGCAAAGACTGGATTCGTTTCGTATACAGCTAAAACAAAAACTCTCGCGCATCACCTCTAGCCAAGTCACCGGGGCCAGTGGGCTAGCTGTTCTGTGTGCGGCATCAGCTCTGGCACTTGCACCTTCATCCGAGCAGGCATTCGTTACTGCCTTAGTGCAGTGGGTTGGTGGCTTGGGGCTCAACGTTCTGGCAGGTGTTCTTCAGCAGAGTTACCATGACCTTCTTTCCCAGCCATCTCGCGATGAACAAGAGCAGTTGACAAAATTGGCTGAGCTCTTGACAAAGGATGTTCGACGCCAAGCCGAACTAAGGCGTGAAGTTGGCGCTTTCCTTGGTGAAAAGAATTTGGATGCCTTTCGAATCGCACAAGAGGTAGTGGAAGGAAACCCCGCAGTTCATGGGTGGCTATTGGTTCAGATATTCCAAGATGTCACTCAGTACAGAGATGACTTTGATCAGATTCACGCTACACTTGCCGAGATGAAAAAGCAGATTGAGCAAATGCAACAACCCCTTGAGACATCTGTACCCGATGCTCAGGTCAAGTTCTTGCACAGGCTGATCCACAGTGACCCGGCTCTCGATGAACACCTATATGTGCTGCGAGTGATCCTTAAAAACACCGGCTCGCAGGTGATAGATAATCTGAAACTAGAGTTCGCGTTTCCTGATTTTGACTCAGTGCCTCGAAAATGGGAGATCGTTGGGCTCTTAGGGGAAACACCTTCCAAGGCTATACACGAAGCTTCCAGCCCCATGATCGAAGTGAATCCTGAAGAGGATACAGTCTCAGTTCGTCGAGGTCAGTATATCATCCAAGTGATATATCGATCAAAGAACAAGTTCTTCCCTGATGAGGAAGTGGACCTGACAGGTGTTATTGGCTTCAGATTTCGCATGAACAGAGACGTTTATGCCAACCTTGGCGATATGCCTTCCCTTAGTTGGATTCTGTATGCTGATAATATGCCTCGTAAGCAAGGAAAGGTTTCCATCTCACAGTTGAACAACTACTGAATCCTAGTACAGATGAAGGCTGGCTAACCATGCGTGCAGCCGACCGCCCATACGCGCCGAGTTCCAGAGCTACTATCGCGTGGTCATCGTTGTTCGGGGCACAAGGGTTATACGTCGCATCCTGGGCGGCGGCTGACGCTTTCGTTAGACGCCCCAGTGGAATACTGGCAAAGATAAAGGTATCAGAGTGAACGACTTGAAAGCATATACCACTCATTATATCAAACAACTCAGCGGACCAAACCACGAAAATGCTTACCATAGCCTCATCGAGGCAGACAAGGCAATCATCCCATTTCTGATAGAAGCATTTCAAGTTGAGCAAGACCCTGCCATTCGAGCCATTCTGGTAGAGACCATATGGCAACATCGCGTTCCAGCAACAATAGATTTTCTGTCTGTCGCCCTCAATGATTCTGCTCCCAAGGTTTGGAAAGCTGCGTTAGATGGTCTTGTAACCCTGGATGGATCGGCCGCGATTTGTGCTCTTGAAACTGCAAAACATAAGATTCTATCTGACCATCAAAACACTTCCATTCAAGTTGAGTGGATTGATGAAGCATTACAACAAATAAAGGAGAGGGGCGTCTAACAACGCGTGCAGCCGACGCCGAACACGGGCCACGTTTAACAGACGTTTATAGTGTTCAGTGGTTTGGCGGCAATCCAGCGTTCTGGTGGGCTGTTCGGCGCGGCTGACGCCTGCGTTAGGCACGCCATTGAAATCAGGGCAAAGAGAAAGGAGCTTGATCGCTGGCGATAAAGCACCGCGGATTCTTTCTCTTTTGCCCTCGGCACATTGACAACAGAATAACCTTCTGCCACTGGCCTTTATAGGCAACAGGCCACAACCAATTCAGCAACCTTGTTTTGGATAAACATTCTTACCATTCCAAGGCCAGTTTTTTTGTGACTCAGGTTGTGGCGCACAGCGCGCGGGCTACATGGTTCACACTGGTCACAGGTCTTGTTTTTGCCCGCGCCCTGTGCTTGCTGGTTGGCCGCAGGTTTTTTTATTTTGCTGTTCCCGCACTTCCGGCGCAGCATTGAGCAAAGCGCTGCGCCGGAAATGCTCGCG
>JBGSMF010000241.1:0-17160 GCA_041740315.1 Thermoflexales bacterium | reverse complement strand
TTTATCGGAAATAACGTAGCCAACGTATCCCCACACCCTGTCTGCGCCAGGCAGGCTGCACTCCCGAAGGGGCCAAGCGCAGCGCAGGTGCAAGCCTGCCCTGGACGGGCAGTCCAGGGTGTACGTTGGCGGACTGGCATGGGGATGCCAGTCCTGCTATTTCCGATAATGTCTATTGATTCGATCAACTGTTGCAAATCGCTGGTCTCCCAAGTGTTGACAGGTCATTTTTGCGCCGCAGAGGCGCGCGCTTGCCCCTGGCGCGCAAGTGCCGGGGGGAGAACGCCGAGAAATTCAGGGAAAAAACTCTGGCCTCAGCGCGCCAAAGGCGCGCGGTGATTTTCACCATCACCACTCAAGGGGGAGACTGCCTGTAAATCAGAGGTTCGGACCCTCCCCTTCCCTCCTCCGAGTCGGAGAGGGAAGGGGAGGGAGAGGGTGGAAATGGGTGAGGTAGAATCTAACCCTGGTTTTTCAAAACAACCGGCAAAAAGATGCGTTTGCCTCCGCCAATGTTCTGCGACACCGGGCCGTATTCTTCCCCCCCGGCCAGGATGACGGTCGAGGCCGTGAACGGGCCGAGCCGGTCCGCCGTCCAGGTGAACGTCAGGGTGGCGCTGATCGCGCCGACAACCGTGGCCGCCTTGGGCTCCAGGAACGCCAAGACCGCATCGTCGCTGTCATAGATCGTCAAGCTGGCGATGGCGGTAGTGGTGTAGGTGGAGAAATTCTGGAATGTGACCGTAAACACGCCGGTCTGGCCGGGCATGAGCGTGTCGGGCGCGGCCAAGTCAGCAATGGCGCCCTCGGTGATAAAGATCTGGCGGCCCGCGCCGGCTACCACCTCGCCGCCTTGCTCAAGGAAGAGATGCGCCATGTACACATCCCCATCCAGGTAACCAGTCCAATTCAAGCTCAGATCATACGTCCCGCCAGCCGGGATGGCCACAGGCGCGCCCACCGTCACAGTGAACTGTCCTTGCAAATCCATAATCCTCAGCGTCGGCGTCACCGTCTCGGCCAGGCTGCCCACGTTGGAGATGCTCGCCGTAGCCGTGATCGGATCGCCCGGCAGGTAGCGAAGCTTGTTCACCGTAAAGTAAGTGAGCGCCACCGCGCGCGGCGTGTCATATATCACCTGGAGATCAACCGCCTGATAGAGCACCGCCCCATCGGTGGCCGCATTGTAGCCGACGGGTATCACGTAAAAGCGCGCGATCCGATAGGTGCCCATGTTGAGAATGGACCTGGTGACTGTGGCAGGATACGTTCCCGCGACAGTCGTCGTATAGCCGCCGGTCGCCCCACCAGGAATCGGCACACCGACCATCTCTGTAGGGATGTTGAGACCGGTCAGCACCACCGGCAGAGTCGGCGTGACCACCACACTCGAGATGGTAGCGCTCAAGGGCAAGATCAGGTCCATCGTCGCGCGAGGCAGAACAGGCAGCCCGTCTTGTACACGCTGCGTAAAGTTGGGGATCTCGATCAGGTGGAAACCACCCATCGTCGTGCTGGTAGTATAGCCCGAGGCGCTAACGTGCGCCGTCACCATATAGGTGGCCTGGAGCGCCGCGGGCGCATAGCCAGACGGCTCGCCTGACGGCGCCAACACCGGCGCAGACCAGTCGGCTACGTTCGCCTGCGGCACGGCCTCCGCGCTCGCTACGCTCGCTGCACTCATGGCTGTGTCCTCATGCCCGGGCAGGCGCATCCACGGCACGCCAAAGTAGGTAAAGGTTTGGACGGTCTTTTTCTCGGTAATGTTGCCATTGACCGGATGCTTGATCTTGGCCCGCATGAGCGCCCAGCCCAACGGGTCGCTGCGGTCGGGATAGGCCTTGGCCTCGACCCAAAAGTTATTGCCCAGCACTTCGCCTGCGCTGACCATGTTCGGATCAAAGGCGCCATAGCCCAGCCCGGCCGAAGCGATAATGCCCGACGCGCCACGGTGGACAAGAGCATAGATCATCGTGTCATCATACGCGCCGGCTTGCCCGGCACTCCAGCCATCGGTGTAACTGATGCCAATCCGGCAGGCGTTAAAGTAAAAGAATGGCCGATTGGCGGACATCCGGTTGGACGTGTCATAGCTAGGGAGATCATAAGACACAAGATAGTTGGTGGGGAATGAATCCGCGTCGGCTGGATCGTCCCAGACATAGGTCTCGCCGTGGTGCGCCAACGCCGCCACAGCAAATCCCTGTTGCATCTCGTTGATAATCTGGGTCTTGGTCGCTTTTTGGTCAATGAGCGACTCGTTCATGCTATAGCCCAAGCTATCTTTGAGAACATCGTGGGCGTCGTTGCCGTCGCCGGTCAGCCACCAATCCAAGCCATCGCTGGCAACAACAGCTCGATTGGTGCTCGAACTAGGTCCTCGGACGCTATTCTCTAGGAAGAACTGCATATCCGCGGCCGTTGCGCCAACGATGCGCCCGACGGCCGCTTCCAGATCGCCGTCCTCCCAGTTCTGGTGCACGGTGCCGTATTCCTGGTCGCCGTAGGGATTATCGGTCATGTGATAGTTGTGGCTCGCCATTTCGTCGCAGACGAGCTCGTCGCCCCAGCAGTCAGGATGGTCGTCCTCCGATTGGTCATGCTGACCATCAGGGACGTACTCGTGCTTGCGGTAAAACGGGATAACGTTATCGTCGCCGAGGATCACCAAATATTCCGGGTAAGCAAAGGTAGGATACGGGGTCCCCCCGACAATCCAATCAACCAGCCAGTCGGCCACTGCGTCGGCGACGACGTTCGCCGTGGTGTCGCTTGTGTAATTAACGTTCCGGTTGTCCCACGTCTTGAGCAAAGACACGTAGCGGTCGGCGTAGAGCACGACCGTCGTCGGGTTGCTGTTGTAACCGGAACCCTGCGCCTGCTCAAAGGCCTCGTCCAACAATTGTTGGGCCTCGGTATTGTTGTACTTGTCAAGCAAGAGCGCGCGATTGGTAATGATCCAGGCCTGCGGATCGCGATAGATGCGGGCGGAGGCGTAATCTTCCAGGCGCGTCGTCCAGTTGGCCCCTTTTGCCTTCACATAGAGATTGGATATTACACCCTCAGCCGCGTCGCCTTTGACGTGGGCCTTGAAGACGACCTGGGCGCTGTAATCGCTTTCGCCGCTAAGCTTGGTCAGATTCACGCCGGTTTTGCGATACTGCCCGCTGCTCGGAACGCTGGGATCACTCCAACTGGGCACATCCTCCCAATCCTTGTGGCGCGTCCCGACCTTGACCGTGTCGAACTTGGCCGAAGGCAGATTCAGCGTCACGGTAATGTTGTTGGCGTAGGCGCTAGAGGTAGACTTGATCTTGGCGACGAACCAGACCTCCGAATTGCTCAACAGGTTCACCATCGTATTGGGCAAAGCGTCTTCAACTTCAAGCGTCACCTGCGGCTGGCTGCTCGCGCTCGTCGCCGCGGTTTGCACGGCTCCCATCTGCCCGGCCCAACTGGGCAGCGTGGGCGTGATGGGCGACCACGTGTAGCCAGACATGTTTAGCGCCCATTGCGCGCCGTTGGATTGATCTGTGCCTCTCCCGCCAAGCACAGTCGTCTGGTAAGGGTTCATCTCACTAAATACGGCTGAATGCCAGGCGCGGGCGCTGGGCTTCGTGCCATAGTACGTGAACTGCTCCCAATGGATATCGCCTGGGGCGAACTCGAGCGCCCAACCGTCGTTGAGGAACCCGCTGCTGTCCTGACCGCCAAAAACTTCCATCCGTACTGGTGGCCCGCCGACAAAGTTGAAGATGGCCGTGTGGCCGCGCCGCGCGGACGGACGATCCCCCGTCTGCGCGATCTGGTTCCAGACCCCGGTCGTCAGGTTCAATGCCCATGTGTCGTTCAACAACGTCCCCCCGGCCGTCGCGCCGCCAAAGACCACCATGAGTCCTTCGGCGGTGTCAGAGTAGACGGCTGTGTGCTGCGCGCGAGCCGCTGGCGTCGAACCGATTACGGCTAACGGGCTCCATGTTTCCGAGCCAGGTGTCAGGCTCAGTTTCCAGACATCGTTTTTCAGGCCGCCCCGCCCGCTGCCGCCAAAGACAACCATCTGGTTATTTGCCTGGTCGTAGACAGCCGTGTGCCAGCGCCGAACGCCAGGCCCAGAACCGGTGGGAGCGATCTGTGTCCAAGTCTCTGAGCCGGGTGTTAGGGAAAGCGCCCAAACATCATCCCAGTTGTAATAGGAACTGTGGCCACCAAAGACAATCATGCGATGGTTGACGCTGTCGTAGATAGCCGTGTGCTGGCCGCGCGGCGCGGGCATAAAGCCCTCAGGTTCGAGCTTGGTCCAGGCCTCGCTGCCCGACGGCAGCAGGCTCAACGCCCACACGTCATTAAAGTAGGCCCGGCCATTAAAGCCACCAAAGAGAATGAGGCGATCGTTGTCCTCGTCCAAAATGGTGGAGTGAAAGATGCGGTTATAGGGCAGGCGCGGGTCAAGCCCTCCGCCTTGCTGAACGGCCAACGGCTGCTCCAAACCCAGTGGCTCTGGCGCAGGCTGCACAAGGGGCTGCCCAGCTTCCACTGGGGTGCTGGCCTGCCCCGCCGGCACCAATGCCACCAGCAACAGGGCAAGCATAAGCAGTATATTCAATCCCTTCCATACTTTATTCATGTTTCCTCCTCTTTATGATTGTTTATGATTGACTATGATTGACTATCCGAATTTGATTTTGCGCAACTGTTCACCAACACGGTTCGCCCCATGACATCAGTTTGAATGCAGCAATTGGAAAAAGAAGGGGCATCTTTAAGGATAAAGGGCTTTAGGCTGGCCTGCTCACCATGCAGCCAACAATTAGCCAACAATCGTGCGGTTGGGCGTGATATCCAACCTCCCGCAGGTTAAACAAACCTGCGGGAGGTTAGCTTGCCAGTTAATCAAAGAGGCGGTCACCCGCCGGTGACCAATTTGTATCCCCAGCCGCGCACAGTGATGACCAACACAGGGTTGCGGGGGTCGGTTTCTAGCTTTTCGCGCAGCCGCTTGACCAGGCTCTCTACCTGGTAATCGCTCACCTCGGCCTGGTATTCCGGCCACACCGCCTGGGCAATTTGCAGCTTGCTGCATGGCTGGTTAGCGTTCTGGTAGAACAGGTTGAACAAGGCACGCTCTTTGGGCGAAAGCGTCACCGGGGCGCGGTTGACCCAAAGCTCGCCGCTGGCCTCATCTACCACCAGGGTGGGGAACTCGGCTTCGCGCAGGGTGGCTTGTGGATCGCGGAAGGTAAACACGGCGCTGGCGATGGCGATTTTGTCGCCGTCGCGCAACTCGTTTGGTGTGGTGATGCGGCGGCCATTGAGAAAGGTGCCGTTGGCGCTGTCAAGGTCGCTCAGCGTGCAGCCTTCTCCGTCCCAACTGACCAGGGCGTGGCGGCGAGAAGCGCGTTGATCGGCGATGAAAATATCGCAGCGCGGGGAACGGCCCAGGCAGATTTGCGGCTTGGCAATGACAAACTGCCGCCCGGCGGCGTCTATCAGAAAAGGCTCGCTTGCGGTCATGGCGATACCCCGTAAGCGACGCGCAGCGTGGGCCGGTCGGCGGGGTTGGCTTGCTCAGTCATGTAAACCCAATGATGCGCCTGGTTGTGGCTGTCTTCAGACATCATCACCACCAGCCCCTCATTGGGCTGTTTGTGCTCATGCCACTCTATGACTGCCTGGCTAACATCAAAAGTCATCCAGCCTGCATCTGGCATGGGGACAATGTCGAGCGGAGTGGCATCATAATCCCATCCGGCCATTAGCCCGGGCGAGCTCCAGGGAGCGTTATAGGTGGCCGTGATGGGATTCCACGCCGTCAGCACGCGATAAGCCACCGCCGCGCCAGGAAAGGATGCTTCGCCCCACAAACCCACCTGCACCGTCAGCGTAGCCGAGACAAGCCTGGCGTCTGGCGGCAAACCGGCAAGATCAAAGCGAAACAGCAAGCGGTCGGGCGTGAGCGGGCCTTGCAAATGAGCCAGGTCGGCCGCCTGCCACTTGTCGTCGGGCGTGTCGGGGTCTAGCCAGGTGTCCACCGCCACCGCCGGCCCTTCCAAGCCAAGCACAACAATCGCCCCCTGCGCAGACACAGGCGTGGGCGCAGGGGCAGAGCTTGATTCCAACGTCGCGGGCGGCAAGGCAGTAGCAGCAGCCCCAGGCGTTGGGGGCGCTAGAGCCACCCTCAACGGCGCCCCAGGCTGGGCCAGAAAAAACAACACCAACAAAAGCGCGGCAGCGCCCACTGCCCACCACACGTAGGGCAAGCGGGAGCGCCGCAGGGCAACCGGTGACGCAGCTTGAGGTAGCACAGCGGCGGCCTGCAACGCCTGGCCCATCTCGCCGGCCGTCTGGAAGCGGTCGTCCGGGTTTTTGGCCAGCGATTTGAGAATGACCCGCTCTATCGCCTCGGGCAAATCTGGCCGCACCGAGCGCGGCCAAGGCAGCGGCGAGCTAATGTGCTTGAGGATGATGACATAAGGGGTATCGGCATCAAAAGGAAGCTGGCCGGTGCAAAGCTGGTACAAGATCACTCCCAGCGCGTAAATATCAGAGCGCGCATCACCAGGCTCGCCTTTGCCTTGTTCGGGCGACATGTAGGCCGGTGTGCCCAGCGTGCCGCCGCTGCCGGTGATGGTAGAGGCGTCTACCATGCGAGCAATGCCAAAATCAGTCAGCACTGGGCGATTGTGAGCTGTGATGATCACGTTCGAGGGCTTGAGGTCGCGGTGGATGACGCCCTGGTGATGGGCGTGGTCCAGGGCATCGGCCAGCGCGCCAACGATGCGCGCGGCCTCTGCCAGCTCCATCAACTTGCCCTGGCAGCCCAAATGGCGCAGCTTGTCCTTGAGATTTTCCCCCTCCAGGTACTCGGTAACCAGGAAAGCCGCGCCCTCGTCGGCGTCAAAGTCATAGACGCGGAGGATGTTGGGGTGCTCTAGCGCCGCCACCGCGCGGGCTTCGCGCTTGAAGCGAGCGGCGAATTCATCATCGCCGATCAGGTGGGGGTGCAAGATTTTTACCGCAACGTAGCGATCCAGGTCAGCCTGATAAGCCTTGTAGACCTGGGCCATACCACCTTGTCCAAGCTTGTCCAACAGGCGATACTTGCCGAGCGTCTTGCCAGCGAGGTCAAACATGTCCAAGACTCCAGTACAACTCATTTTTCATAGTATACCTTTCCAGTATAAATCATGCAAGAGAACCGGCTCGCCAGGCAAGCGAATGGGCACTTTGGCCGGCGAGCCAACAGGCCATTTGGCGCTTGACGCGCGGCCAGGCAGCATGTACAGTTGAAACAAACAGCGCGGCATAGGGATGCCGCGCTGTTGACAGGAGGCGGAATGGAAAAAATTCGTTCGTCGGAAATTACGCCTGAGCACATTTACCTTTCCAGGCGGAAATTTATGCTAGGGGTAGGCACTGTGGCCGGGGCGGCGATGTTGAGCGCGTGCGGCATCCGGGCCGGCCCATCCACGCCCGCTCCAACGGGCAGCGCCATTGGAGCGCCGCCCGAACACGAAACAACGGATGAGTTGGGCGCTGCGCTGACATCGTTCGAGTCTATAACAAACTATAACAACTATTACGAATTCACCACCGACAAGCAAGGCGTGGCGCGGCTGGCCCAGAACTTGAGAACCTCGCCGTGGCAGGTGGAGGTGGGCGGGCTGGTTCACAAGCCCGCAACATTTGACGTGGATGACCTGCGGCAATTGGGCGAAGAAGAACGCATTTACCGCCTGCGCTGCGTGGAAGCGTGGTCAATGGTCATCCCGTGGCTGGGGTTCCCGCTGGCCTCGCTGCTGAAAAAAGTAGAGCCAATGTCGCAGGCCAAATACGCGCGCTTTGAAACGCTCTTGGATTCAGAGCAAATGCCCGGCCAAAAGAACGATTGGTACAGTTGGCCTTATGTGGAAGGGCTGCGGTTAGACGAAGCTATGCACGACCTGACCATCTTGGCGACCGGCCTATATGGCAAGACACTACTGCCGCAAAGCGGCGCGCCGGTGCGGCTGGTGGCGCCGTGGAAATATGGCTTTAAAAGCATCAAATCTATCGTCAAGATTGACCTGGTGGAAGAGCAGCCGGTCTCGCTGTGGATGGCGGCTGCGCCCAACGAATACGGCTTTTATTCCAACGTGAACCCTGACGTGCCGCACCCGCGCTGGTCGCAAGACAGCGAGCGCCGCATCGGCGAGTTGGGCCGCCGCAAGACGCTGCCCTTTAACGGTTATGCTAAAGAGGTGGCCTACCTGTACGATGGAATGGATTTGAGGAAATATTATTAATTGACGACCAACCAATGACCAACCCTCTTTGGCGTTCGCCTGTGCTTGCGCTATAGGTGCAAGCAAGAACAAGCAGCCAACGACAAAAAATGAATGCGTTCCTAATCAAGAAACCAGGGTTTTTCGAAAAACCCTGGTTTCTTTAAGATTTTTATATGCACTGGCCTGAAATCAAGCTGACCAAACTGCAACTATTGGCCCATGTGGGGGCGTGGGCGCCGCTGGCGCTAATAGCCTGGGATTTCTGGCAGGGGCGACTCTCGGCCAATCCCATCCAGGCCATTACGCTGCGCACCGGCAAGGCAGCCCTTGTCTTGCTGGTGCTTTCGCTGGCCGGCACGCCTGTCAACACAGTCTTTGGCTTCAAGCTGGCGTTGCGGCTGCGCCGCCCGCTGGGGCTGTATGCCTTTATGTATGCCGGGTTGCACTTGCTGGCCTTTGCCGGGCTAGATTACGCCTTTGACCTCGGCCTGATTTGGAGAACAATGGCCGAAAAGCGCTACATTGTGGCAGGCTTGGCGGCGTTCCTGGTTTTGCTGCCGCTGGCCATTACGTCAACCAAAGGGTGGAAGCAGCGCCTGGGCAAAGATTGGAAGGCCCTGCACCGCTTTGCTTATGCGGCGGCGCTGCTGGCGGCGCTGCACTTTGCATGGCAGGTGAAATCGGATATCCGCGAGCCGCTGGCCTATGGAGCCATCATCGTTTTGCTGCTGGTGTTGCGCGTTCCGGCTGTCAAGAATTTCATCGTCAAAATCCGCAGCCGCTTAGTTTAGTGCCTGTCTCAAAACCTGCGTAGCTACCGTACGCTTTGCGCCATACGGTAGCGGCAGGTATGGGGATATCACTTATTGCCCAGCCCCGCCCCTTGCTGCCACAATGCGCTTGTCCGCCGCCTCTAGCAATTTGTAAAAATCAGTCATGGTCAGCCAGTGATCGTCAACCGTGCCGCGCAGGATCATAATTGTGTCGCCGTATCGAGTAATAGCAGCACAAGCATCCAGAGACATGCTGTTAACAACACTTGGCAAGCAAGCAACTTTTATCTGGTCGGCTTGACCGTTGAAAACCAGTTCAGGGGGTGTGAACCAACTATCAGCACCCTGTGGAGGAATTGCTTGTGTGACCCAATAATCAAAAGAACTGGCCGCTGCATCTAATGTCTCATAAATATAGATATTCTGGCTGACGTTCCAAAGAGCATCCCGGTCCGACGTAACAAACACAATTCCCCGCCCTACTGCCTCCTGTACATCTAAAATCAAACCGAATGGCTTGCGCTGGTACCAGCCTTGCGGAAAATCTTGGAGCTGAATTTGCGACGCAAAGATGCGCTCCAAGGCTGGTGAAGGCGTTGGCAGTAGGGGAATTTGGAAAGACTGGCAGGCTGTCAAAATCCCCACAAACATCATCAAGTTACACAGTTGGAAAAATTTCTTTTTCATGACACCTCCTATTTTTGTAACTTACTCCCGCAGGTTTGAATGCTTGTAGGTGGGCTTGCTTTTCCAACGGCCTTGCAAGCATGTCAGGGAGGCCAAATTGCACCCTGCGGGAGGATAGAATGTGCATTTAACGCGGCATTAAGACTAGCACCGCCCGAGCGTTTGCCTTGAGCTCTGCCTCTTCCCACAGCAGCGGCGAATAGCTGCCCGCCTGCCAGGCTTGCAACTGCCCGCCTACCGGCAGGCGCGGCGCGCCGCTCTGTTCGCCTGCCAGCGCAAACTCTGGCGCGCCAGTCGAGCTAACGCGCCACAGCAGCGAGGGCACCAGCACCGGCTCAAAAGACACCGATGGGTCAAACGGCACGGTGGGGGCGGTAAAGCCATCGCCTGCCAGCGCAATTGGCCCGCGATTCAGCACAATCGAAACAGGCCAGCCCTCACCCAGCGCGTGCCGGAATGTGGCAGAGTGCATCTGTCCCCATTCCCAGATGGTGTGCAAATCGCCATAGTGCCGGCCAAGATAATCCAGCGCATCGGCATAGGCCAACTGCATCGTGTCATCGCGTGTTTCACGTTGGGGAGTAGAGGCGTCATCCCACCAGGGGCTATCGGGCCAGGAGGCCAGCCGCGCCAGCGCCGCCGGCTGCCGCCCGCTGGCGGCATAACGGGCGTATAGCTCTGCGCCAAGCTCGTCGGCAAAGGTGCGGCGTCCCAGCGCGGCAACCCACGCCTCATACACCGCCGCCGGGGCGCTCTTGACCTCTAGCGCATAATCCCAGCGCTCCATCATCGGCGTCACGCGCTGTTGCAGCCAGCCCTGCGGCGGCAGCGCAACCAGGTAGGGCGTCAGTTGCCGCGCAAATTCGGATTGCGGGCTGCTGCCCAGTTGTCTGACATCTTGCAAGGCAGCGCAAAGCTGGCAGGGCGCATCGGCGCGTCCGGCAGCCAGTGTAGCAGATGACCAGGGAGCGTTCCAGGCTCGTTCTGCGCCGCGCCCTGCAACAACACCGGGCAAACCCGCAACGCTCGCGCCGGCTGCCTTGTACGATGGCGCGTGCAGGCCCATCATATACCACGCCGGCGGCGCAACCGGGGCAGAGTAATTGGCCGATAGGGAGCCGGAACCGAACAGCGGAATGCCCGCCAAGCGCAACACCTGCCTGGCTGCCTGCGAGCGTGGAATAGAAAGCGCGTTTGCATGGTCAGAGATCAGGTCTTGGGCGCGCGCCTGGCCCAAGCTAGCGATCAAGTCATGATCCAGTTGCGAATCAGCCTCGGCCAGCGATTGCCCCCACTCTAGCATGCGCGCCACAGCCAGGCTGTCTTGCGTCGTCCACGGATCCATGACGGCAGAAACACCGCGCAATTTCAGCAGGGTCAATTCAGGCGGGCGCGCGCCGGGTTGGGCGATATACGCGTTGACGCCAAGCGCCAAAGCTTCCAAGGCCGCGCGCGTGGGGGCGTCTGGCTCATCTGGCTGAACGGCATAAAAATCTTGCCGGGCCAGCAGCGCATCGGCTTGGGCCGCGTCTGGCCCCAACCAGGCCGCCAACTGCCCGCGCGCGGCCTGCCGCCGCAGCAGCATTTGCCACAGCCGGTCTTGAGCCGTAATATACCCCTGGGCCAAAAACAAGTCGCGCTCGTTAGCGGCCTGCAGGTGCGGCACAGCCCACCGATCGCGCCGCACCGCCACCGGCGCGCTCAAGCCATCAATTGACACGCTTTGCGGAGAGGCCGCCCGCCAAGATAAAAAAAGCGCCAGCGCAATTGCCAGCGCCAGCGCACAAACCCACCGGCGAATATTAGGCTTCACCAAAACCCTCGGCAATCCATTGTTGCAACGCGCTGCGGGGCGCATCACCTACCACGCTGCCAGTTTGACCGTTGACCAGCGCCGGGTATAGCTTGCGCTCGTACCGATGACCCGTCACCCACACCGGCAGCAGCACCAGCTTGTAGGCATTGATGACAATGCCGCTGCTGTCTGTTCGATAACCAAGCCAATCTGAATGCGCCGGCTGGCGTTTTTTTGTGTCTTCAAGCGCCCGCTGGCGCGCCACCAAAGAGGCGTCGGCCATCGAAACCTGGTAAATTTCCGCCGGCCAATCGGCCAGCACGTCGGGCGAATAGGGCAACAGCGCCGTCGTCGCAAAATCGGTCAGCTTGTCCAGCAATCCAGGCAGCGAGCGGGTGGCTGGAACGAGCAAGTCGTTGCAGAAAACGCCAGCGGTAGAAGAGGGCGCGGGCGGGCTGGATGGGGGCAGCATTGTCTTGGCCTTGTAGCGGGTGGGGGTTTGCTCGATAGATATAGTCTGGTAAATGGCGATCTGGCCGCCAACGTCAAAGGTCCAATAAGGCATATACACACCGCGCGGCGGGACAAGGGCTGCTTTCTTGAGCAAATCACCCGGGCGAAAGCGCAGTTTTTTCATCCATTGGCGCACATGCTGGGTAGCGACCTCGGCATCAAGTTGGAAGGGCAGCACGCCATCTGGCTCTGCCAGCTCGCGGCTCTCGGTCGTTTCGATCACGTGGGGCGACTGGCAAAAGGGACATTCGCCGGCCACTTGCGAGGGCGGCAAGGTAAAGACGGCCCCGCAGCCCTGGCACTTGAGGACGCGCGAAACAGCCAGGTTCCATAGATGAGCTTTGGCCGTGGGCAAAGTGGCAATAAAGTCTTGTTCCAGAGTTTCGCCAACCACCGCCTGGCGCTGGCCTGACTGATAGCCGCAAAACTGGCAAGCCAGCACGCGCTGCTCGGGGTCAAAGGCCGCCCTGGCCCCGCACTTGGGGCAGGTGTAGCGCCGCACTTTTAAGGAGGCTGGCGTGGGTAAGGGCTTGATGGGGCGAATGGTCCGGTGATCTTGCACAACATCTTGAGGGTCGAGCCGCCCATCAAGAATTGCCCTGCTGCGCAAGACCCGGGCGCTGCCAGGTTCGATCTCGAGCGCCCGCTTTAGGCACTCGCGCTTTTCGGCGGGGTCGTCGCTGACCTCGCTCAGCCACCACCATGCATCCGCCTCTTGGGTGGGGGTAGCCTCGCCCCGGCGCAGCAGCCATTTTAGATAAAAGCGAGCCTCGTCCTTGTCGTTGGCCTTGGCCGCCGCTACGCCTCGCACCAGCAGGTCGCGTGTAGAATCAGACATAGGGTTAGCTAGGCTTGATGGCAGAAGAATCTCGCAAGTCTATGATCTTTTCAACAATGCTGTGCAGTCCCAGCAAAATTGACCTGAGCTGTTCGCGCGAAATGTCGGCCACCTTGAGTGTGAGATGCCATTGTCCCTGCTCGTCTTGGTATGCGCTACAGGTCAAAATATCGCCGCCCGCCCCCGCAATGGCTGCGGCAATTTGGGCCAAAGTCCCCTTGACGCCGGCAATGACCACCGTGGCGCGCACGCCATCACGGCGCGCTCCCATCAGTGTGGTAAACACCCGAAAAATGTCGGTGTCTGTAATGATGCCCACCAGTTTGCCCGCCTCAACTACCGGCAAGCCGCTGATTTTGTTGTCAGAGAGAATGGCGGCGGCTTCTTCCAATGGGGCGTCGGGACTAACCGTGAGGAGATCGGTTTTCATCACGTCTTTGATTTTGAGCTTGTTGAGGACATATTTCACCTCCCACGAGCTGAGCGCAGCAGAGGCCGAAGGCGTGGCCGATACCAGGCTCTGCCTGGAAACAAAACCAACCAGGCGGCGGGTTTCATCTAACACGGGCAAATGTCGGATTCTTTTCTGGTCCATCAATTCCAGGGCCTTGTTAATACTCATATCGGGGGATACGATGGCCACATCTTGAATCATCAATTCGCGAACAAACATAACCCTTTACCTCAATCTGGAATGTTGAATCTAAAATACTGAATTTGAAATTTTTGCTAGGGCAGGAAAAAGAACGCCATCGCCACAATCGCATACACCACCAGCAACTGCGCGCCTTCCAGCCAGTTGGATTCTCCATCCAGCGCGGCCAGCGCCGCGATGAAAGCGGCCGCCACCAGCGCAATCAACTCAAAGACATCAAAGACCAGGTTCACCGGGTTGCCCATGGCCAGGCTGACAAAGACAATGACCGGCGCCACAAACAAGGCCACCTGCAAACTAGAGCCGATGGAAATTTCCATGCTCAGGTCCATCTGGTTCTTTAGCGACACTTGCACCGCCACCAGGTGCTCGGCTACATTGCCCACAATGGGGATGATCACAACCCCCAGGAAAAACTCGGTCCAACCCAACTGAGCGACCACGTGCTCAACCGAGCCGACCAGCACCTCGCTCAGAATTGCAATGCCCACAGTAGACGCGGCCAGCAGCAGCAGCGAACGCCTCATGCTCTGATGCTGCTGTGGTGCAGGCTTGTGCGACAGCGGTTCGCTCATGGTGTTGGTGGCAAAGGCATACACCACGCTGAGGGCATAAATTAATATCATGACCGCAGCCGTGCCCAGGCTAAGCCACTCGACGGCAGCGTGATTCTTTATATCAATGGCATGTGAAAACAAGGACGGAATAGCCAATGCAATGACAGCCAAAATCAACATGGTGGCATGCACGCCCTCCTGGGCGCGATTGAACTTTTGAACCTTGTGCACCAGCCCGCCCAGCAAGATGCTAAAGCCCATGACGAGTAACAGGTTGCCAATGATCGAGCCGGTGATAGAAGCCTTGACCAGCACCTGCATCTGTTCGCGCAGCGCCGGGTTGCGCACGCCCGCCCAAATAGCCATCAGCACAATGATCAGCTCGGCGGCATTGCCCAAAGTGGCGTTGAGCAGCCCGCCCCACTTGGGGCCGATGCGCTCGGCAATCTCCTCGGTCGCTTCGCCAATCCACCCTGCCAGTGGAACAATGCTGATGGCCGACGAGACGAATATCAACACCGGGCTCCAGTGCAAAAATTCGCCGGCTATGGCAACAACGCCAAAAGCAAGCAGCCAACGCATGTATTTCATAGCGCCTCCAGAAAAAAGTTGTGAGCAAATTGCCAAGACAATAAACTCTATCATGATACCACAGAAAACAGAAGTTCCGCTTGACCGGCATACGGCATAGCGTGTATACTTACGATAGCCAAAGTACAGCCATGCATAAATTCGCGCCAACCTTTGCGGCCTGATTCACCTTGCTCGGAGGCTAAAAACCAGAAACAAACTTGGCTGTACTACGCTTATTTTTCGCACCCTGTAGGCTTCATCCCCATGCAAGCCGATCGTTGCGATTTAGAAGGAGAAACACCATGGCCGAAATTTTGCAAACGCAAGGATTGAGCAAGCAGTACCAGATGGGCCAAGTGACGGTAGACGCGCTGCGCGGCGTTGACCTGGCTGTGCAGCAGGGCGAGTTTGTGGCAGTGATGGGGCCTTCTGGCTCTGGCAAGTCTACCTTGTTGCACCTGATGGGCGGGCTAGACACGCCCAGCGATGGCGACGTGATGTTGGGCGGCAAGCGCCTGGCTCACCTGAGCGACGACGAGATCACCATTGTGCGGCGGCGGCAAGTGGGCTTTGTTTTCCAGTTCTTTAACTTGCTGCCCACCCTCACCGCAGCCGAAAATGTGGCTCTGCCTCTGCTCATTGACGGCAAAAGCATGCAAGATCACCAGGAGCGCATTGACGAGTTGCTGGAATTGGTCAGCCTGACCGACCGCAAACACCACAAGCCCGATCAGCTTTCTGGCGGGCAGCAGCAGCGCGTGGCGATTGCCCGCGCCTTTGTCAACAATCCCAAGATTGTGCTGGCCGACGAGCCTACCGGCAATCTCGATTCCAAGTCTGGCGCCAACGTCCTCGAATTGCTGCGCAAGGCATGCAAAGAATTGAACGCCGCCGTCGTCATGGTCACGCACGACCCGCGCGCAGCTTCTTTTGCCGATCGGGTGATCTTTTTGCGCGACGGCCAAATCGTGCGGCAGTGGCAAGCCGCGGCAGGCAAAAAGGCCGATAGCGCGCAAGCCATCATAGATATTATGGCCGAACTGGAACTATAGGAAAATGCGCTACCTGTTCAAGCACGCGAGGGCAACTTGCATAATAGCTATTTCTTATCTTGGCGCAATCTAAACGCCCAGCCGCTGCGCACCCTCTTAACCGGGCTGGCGATTGCGCTGGGCGTGGCGATGGTGCTGGCGGCGGCCATTGTGGGCCAAGCCGCCAGCGCAAGCGCGTCTCAACTTGACACCCAAGGCCCCCGCATAGACCTGGAAATTTTTTCCCGCCAAAATGCTCCCTTTGACGCAGCCATTCTCAATACTGTCCGCGCTTTGCCCGGTGTTCAACATGCCTCGGCCTCGCTGCGCGTTGAGGCCAACGTAGCCACAATTGGCCGGCTAACCCTGCTGGGGGTTGACCCACAGAGCTACCAGGCCTTGCACCAACCCCAATTGGCGAACGGCGCATTTCTGGGCCAGCCAGATAGCATTGTGTTGCCCATGTCGGTGGCGCTCGATAACGCCCTCAACGTCGGCGATGTGCTGATCGTGGCGACCCATGCACAGACAAAAACGCTTTATATCGCCGGACGCTTGCAACTTGAGCAAGACATTCAATCGTTGGCCGATCAAACTTTGGCTTTTGTCCCATTAGAGACTCTTTGGGTCTTGCAAGACCCAAAGGGTCTACAACAACCCATTGACCGGATTGAAATCGCCTTGCAGCCCGGCGCAGATATTGACCAGACAAGGCAAGCCCTGGCGCAGGTGCTGGGCGATCAATTTGCCATTGTGCGCGCCGCGCCTCAAGGCGGCCTTGCAATAGCAGGCAACACGCTGTTGGTGCAGGCCGGGCTGGTCATTGTCGGGCTTGTTATCTTGTTTGCCGCCAGTTTCGTAATTCTAAACGCTTTTGGCATGTCCATCACAGCCCGCGCGCAAGAGATTGGCGCATTGCGCGCGATAGGCATGACGCGCCGACAGGTGTTGCGTATGGTGCTGGCTGAAGCCGCTCTCTTGGGAATAGCGGGGGTTGCAGCCGGGCTGCTGCTCGGCCTGAGCCTGGCCTGGGTGGTGATGCGCGCCATGGGCGCGCTAAAAGATGCGCCATTTGCCGTGCCGCTGTGGGGAGTCGCGCTCGGCGCAGCAATGGGGCTAGCAGTCACCTTGTTTGCCGCGCTTCAACCAGCCTGGCGAGCCAGCCACATCTCACCCATCGTCGCCGTTCGCCAAGCCCAAGAAACCAGGCTTCTGGGAAAAACCTGGTTTCTCTTGAATGGGCGCATTGGCGCGATACTGGCCGGGTTGGTGATCGTTGGAATTACGGCCTTTGGCTTGCTGGCGCGCCCCAGCATCTTTGTGGCGCAAGGGGTCATGGTGTTGGGGCAGGCCGTGTTGATGGGCGCGGCTGTGTTGGGGCTGCCGGCGATGATCGCCCCTGTAGCCGGCTGGTGTCGCCCGCTGCTGGCGCGCTGGCTGGGCGCGGCAGGGCGATTGGCGGCAGATAACCTGG
>JBGSMF010000240.1:0-21281 GCA_041740315.1 Thermoflexales bacterium | reverse complement strand
CGGCGCTGACGGCCATGGTGGCGCGGCTCACTGCCGGCAAGCGCAAGTATGCCGCCATCCACCCACAGATGAATGAGGCCATCGCCAGGATTGAGCCGCTGCGTGCTCAGTTGACGCGCTTGATCGAGGAAGACAATGCCGCATTCGACAAGGTGATGGGAGCGTATCGCTTGCCCCAAGAGACAGAAGCGCAAAAGGCCATGCGCCGCGCCGCGATTCAATTGGCAACGATGAGCGCAGCGCAGACACCGCTAAAAACCATGCGCCTGGCGGTGCAAGCGTTAGAGATTGCGCAAACGGTGGCCGAGTTGGGCAATCTCAGCTCGATGACGGACGTGGGCGTGGCCGGCCATTTGGCGCATGCGGCGGTGGAAGGCGCGGGGATGAATGTGCGCATCAACATGGCCGGGTTGGAAGGCAAAGAGCACTTGGGGCTTTTGGTGGACGAGGTGAAAACCCTGCGCGCCCGCGCGGCAGAACTGGCAGACAAGACCATCCAGGCCGCCGAAGAACGCGGGGGGCTGGTCTAGCCCTCACCACACAGCCACAAACTGATATCCCCTTGCACGCAATCCCTCAATGATCGCCGGCAGCGACTCAACCGTCTGCTGGCGATTTTCGTCGCTGCCAGGCGAGCCATCGTGCAGCAAAACAATCGCACCAGGGTGAGCAGCATCCAGCACGCGCTGGGCCAGTTCAGCGGTCCCGGGACAGACATAATCGCGCGGGTCAATGCTCCACGTCACCACGCGCCAGCCCATTGCTCTGGCCGTGAACGGCAGAAACACGCCCTGCATTCCACCAGGATGGCGCAGCAGGCGCGCGCGCACACTTGCCGCGCTGTACAGGGCAGTATCGCTTTGGCGCAACTCGGAGGCAATGTCCCACGGCAACATCCAGCGCATAATGCGATGCGAATACGCATGGCTGCCCACAGTATGACCCTGGGCCGCAATCTGCTGCACCAAATGGGGATATTCTTCGGCATGATGCCCCAGCACGAAAAAGGTGGCCTTGGTGTCGTAGCGCGCCAACACAGCCAGCACCTGGGGGGTGTAAACGGGGTCAGGCCCGTCATCAAACGTCAGCGCGATGAGGCGCTCGCCAGAAAGATGCGTGGTGTATGGAAAGAACACTCCGCCGGCCAGGGGATTGGGCTGCCCATACAACAGCAAATAGGCTGCCAGTATCCCAAGCAGCGCCGCAAAGAACCGCCTGGCTGTCACCAGACAAGCACTCCAAGCATTAGCGCAGTCTGAGATCGTCATTCGTCTGACAATGGCCCTAGCCAACGCTCAATTATTGCCGTTAGCGCGCCCTCGGCCTCTAACTGAGCCAGCACCCGGGTGAGGGCCGTCTGCAAGCGTGGGCTATCGGCGCGCACAGCGATTGCCAGCGGAAAAGGCCGGACGGTGCCGGGCAAAATGGCCAACCCTGTATAGCTACCCACCACCTGCCGCGCCCACACGGCATCGGCCATCGCCACATCGGCCTCACCGTTGGCAACGGCCTTTAGCGCCAGTTCTGCCGAGTCTCGCTCGATCAGCGCCACACCGGCTGTGCGGCGCGCCAGCCAACGCGCGGCCGCGTCGGCCTCTGAGCCAAGCTCAACCGCCACCCGCTTGCCGCGCAAGTCATTTTCAGATGCCTGGTTCACGCTTTCCCTCAAGCTGATAATGACCTGACCGGCGTCAAAATATGAACCCGTGTAAATAAAATCGGCCAGCTTGGCAGGATCGTTTTCCAGCACGCCGATGAGGGCATCGCACCGCCTCAACAGCAGCGCATCATAAGCGCCATCATAACCCACCGGCACAAACTGCGCTTGCGCGCCCAGCTTTTCGCCCAGTGCGCGGCCCAGGTCGGCATTCAAGCCCACATATTGCCCTTGCCCATCTACTGCCGCAAACGGCCAGTCGTTTGAATCCACGCCAAAAACAAGCGTCCCACCGGCCTGCACTTGCTGCCAGGCATCTTGGTGGGGAACGGCTACAAGCCCACGTAGCAGCCGGATTGTTTCAGGGCCAAAATCCCAGGCCAAAGCAACAAACAGCAACAGCAGACCGACGACTAATGACCAATGACCGCCGAACAAAATTTGGAATTTGGAATCTGCAATTTTGAATCTGCAATTTTGAATCTTGAATTTTGAATCTGGAATCTTGAATTTCATCGGGTGTATTTTTGCACTTCCATGTAAATGGGCTTGGGCTGGAACGTAGGCGAGACAAAAGTGAAATTGTCCTGGTAGCCGTGCTGGGCTTGGGGCAGGCGAAACACCCATATCACCACGGCCTGGCACCACGGCCAACGCTCCACGTGACGCGCCCATTCGTACGCGCCCAGCGTGTATTGCACGCGCTGCGCAGGCGTCACCCCGTAAATCCAGCGCGGGCTGTCGTTCCAGCCGGCCTCGGTGATATAGATGGGCTTGGCTGCGTCGCCGTTGCTTTCCATCACTTGACGCAACAGCTCTACGCGGCGAAAATTCAATCGCTCGGGGGCGGGGTCTTGATCGGGCGGGTTTTGCAGGCCGTAGCAGTGCGCCGCCAGGGCGTCAAAGTAACTGGCCGCGCCGGCCTCGTACATCCGCTGCAAGTAAAGCAAGTCATTCAAGCCATAGGGGCTGCCCTCTGGCTCCAAGGTAGGGGCCAATGCGCCGGCCAGCACAACCACATTGGGGTTGGCCTGCTTGGCGCGCGCGTAGACAACTTTTAAAAGCTCGGTATATGCCGCCGGGTCAGGCACGCGCATGCCCCACTCAAAGGCCAGGTTAGGCTCGTTCCAGATGATGATGTGGTCCACGCGCCCCGCATAGCGGGCCGCAAACGCATAGACAAAATCGCCAAAATCGGCGTAATGATCGGGATCAATATAGTTGAGCGTGCTTTCCTGCTGAAGCGGGTCGGGCCGCGCCCAGGCCGGCACCAGCCCCAACCGCGCAATCACCGTCAATCCCTGCGCGCGGGCGTGCTCGATGACGGCATCGGTGTGCCACCACGTAAACTGCCCCTCAGCCGGCTCGATGTAAGCCCAGGGGAAAAATTCCACCATCCACGGCGCGCCCATTTCGCGCACCATCGCCAGCGTGCGTTGAATCTTCCACGTCTCTACTTCATCGGTCAGGCGCGTGTGCACGCCAACGAGCGGCTTGCTGGTATGCACGGTCTGCGGAGGGCCGGGCACAATCAGCGGCCTGGGCGGCGCTTCAAACGCCCACAGCACGATTAGGAGCAAGGCCAATCGCCCCGCCGCCGCAAAGCGCAGTGGCTCGCCCTTTATCAAAAAGGATATCATGGCGCTATTATACCCCAGCGCGCCATTGACAACCACCTCTGCCTCAAATATAATGGGGTCGCTCTGGCCAGGGAGTGAGTATGATAACCGCCACTATTGTAGATGACCATCCAGGTGTCCGCACAGAGGCGCGCGCCGTCTTGGAAACCGCAGCCGATACCTCGCGCTTGGTAGCTGAACACAAGCCTGGCGTGCTGCTGTTAAAAGTGCTGGTCCGTCCTGTTAGCAAGAGACGCGCGCCGTGAATCTTGCAGGCCGGCGGGACAAGCTTCTGGGAATAGTCTTTGCCCTGCTGGGGCTGGTCGTTCTGGCGCTGGCCGGATACATCACCTATCTCAAGTGGCGCTCTCCTGTGTTAGATTTTACCCTCGCCCGCTATAACTCGAACGAGGTGTATGAAACAGTGCGTGGAGGGCGGGCAGAAGCTGCCGGGTTGCGCACGAGAGACCTCATTCGCAGCGTGGACGGGGTTCCCTTTGCCGGCTGGGGCAGGGTGAGTTGGGGGCCGACTATGCGCTTGGGCATCGAACGAGACGGCCTAGAGTTCAGTTTGCCCATCGCTCCGGTCCCTATGGCACGGATTGCGCTCTGGCAGACGATGGGTTTTGTCGCTCTCCTCACAATCTTTTGGGTTATTACCTCACTGCTGCTCATCCGGCGTTTTCAGCAAATGCAAGTGCGTCTCTTGTTCCTGCTGGGCCAGACCATTACACTGCTGACGGCGCAGTCAACCCCCTATCCCTGGCCCATCCCCGACTGGCTCCTCATCTTGAGCGCACTCTGCTTTCACCTGATGATCTTTTTATTTTTGCATCTGCATCTCGTCTTTCCGGTTCTGATCGGCGCTCGCTGCCAGCGGCGCGGACTGCTGGCGATTGCCCTGGCCATAGCGTTGGGCCTCACAGTCTTTTACCTGTTTCAGGCTGATCTGGGATTAAAGCTGTCGAATCTTTACTCTATCCTCACCATTACGATGACCGTCGTCGTCATGGGTTACGTGTACCGGCGACGGGCTATCGCCGCCGACCGTCGCCGTTTGCGCCTTGTCATTCTCATCACAATTCTGTGCATGGCGTTGATCATCTTTGGCCTTGCTTTGCCCAATATCTGGGGGCAAAGGCCCCTTATACTTTCGTGGCAGTTGGGGTTACTTTTGAGTGTGATCCCGCTGACCTATCTCTACGCCACCGCGCGCCACAACTTGTTCGGCATTGACCGGCTGTTGAACCATACCCTGGTCTATGTTATTTTGTCAACGGGCCTTCTGGCTCTTTACCTGGGGCCGGTGCTACTGCTTTATCGCTTCTTGCCCGGCGGGGTGCTGCTTCAGGCAATAGTGATCACCGGCCTGACTATGCTGGCAGGTTTGAGTTTTAATTGGGCGCGCGCGCAGGCGCAACAATTGGTTGATCGGCTTTTCTATGGCGGCTGGTACAACTATCCCAGCGTCGTGGGAACCATCAGCAATATCCTGGCCCGCACGATTGAGCGGGAGCAATTGATTGACGCATTAACTCGCCAGGCGCCGGCCATGATGCACTTGCGTGGCGGGCAGTTGTGGATCGGCGAACAGGGTTCGGGCGAACAGGGTTCGCCCGCTCATCCCCCCGCCCATCTACAGGCGGCTCTGCCCGCTCATCCATCTACGAACTCGCCAACCTGCCAAGCTGCTTCTCTACAGTTCCCCCTTGCCTTTCAGGGCCAAACCAAGGGACTGTGGAGGGTAGAGCCGCGGTTGGACGGGGATGATTTTGCAGCCACAGACCAACGCATCCTCCACACACTCGCTCGCCAGGCCGAAACCGCATTGGGCAACGTCCTCATGATCGAGGCGCTGCGCCAACAGCTCGACGAAATCCGCGCCAGCCGCGAAACATTGAGGCAGGCCCAACGCCAATTGCTTCGCTCACGTGAAAAAGAGCGCGCCCACCTGGCCCGCGAACTCCACGACGGCCCCCTCCAAAGCCTGGTCGGCCTCAACCTCCAACTCGGCCTTCTCGCAGCCTCACCCGATCCATCAAATACACCCCCGGCAGACACTTTGAGGGAAATGCGCGTCGAGGTGCAGGCGCTGCTCTTTGAGATGGGCCAGGTGTGCGCCGAGTTGCGCCCGTCCAGGCTGGATATCCTTGGATTGAGCGCCGCGCTCCGCGACCTGGCCAAAGATTGGTCAGTTTTGCGCAACATCGTCACTCACCTCGATTTGCCCCCCGACCCTGCATTGCACTCTTTGCCAGGCCAAGTCACCATCAACCTCTACCGCGTGACGCAAGAAGCCCTCGCCAACGTCGCCCGCCACGCGCTGGCTCAACAGGTAACCCTCACACTCACCCATCAGGCTCACCGCTTGACCTTGACCATCCAAGATGATGGTTGTGGCTTTGTCTTGCAAGCCCCTGCCGAGCTGGCCGCTCAAGGCCACTTTGGCCTGCTAGGAATGCAAGAGCGCATTGACCTCATCGGCGGCCAATTGATAGTAAAATCTTTCCCCAACCAGGGAACTGTGGTGCAGGTGATTTGGCACGATCCCACCCTAGAAGCGCGTCACGTCATTGACAACCACCTCTACCTCAAATATAATGGAATCGCTTATGATAACCGTCGCTATTGTAGATGACCATCCAGTTGTCCGCGCAGGGATGCGCGCCGTCTTGGAGGCCGCAGCCGATATTAGCATTGTGGCAGAAGGCGCCAGCGGCGCTGACGCTCTGCGCCTGGTCACTCAACACAAGCCCGACGTGCTGGTGTTGGATGTGAATCTGCCAGATATAAACGGCTTGCAAGTCGCCCAGACGCTGTGCCAACAGGGCACCCAAACGGCCATTCTGGTTTTGACCGTCTACAACGACAACCAAACCATCTTTGGCCTCTTGGAATGTGGGGCAATCGGCTATGTGCTCAAAGACGATGCGCTAGAGACCTTGGTGAGCGCCGTGCAGGCAGCCGCGCGCGGCGAGAGCTGGCTCAGCCCGGCGGTAGCCAGCCAGGTGGTTCGCCGCGCCGTTGAGCATGCGCCTGCAACCCAACCCTCCCCCCCCCCTGCCGGCGCTGCCGATCTCACCCCACGCGAGCTTGAGGTGCTCGGCCTGTTGGCCCAGGGATTGGACAATGCGGCCATCGCCCAGCGATTGGTGGTGACCACCCGCACAGTGCAAAACCACGTCAGCACTATTTATGGCAAGCTTCAAGTTGCCACCCGCACCGAGGCAGCCCTCTATGCTATTCGCCGTGGGCTGGCGCGAGTAGCGCAAAGCGGGGAAACGCCAGATGAGCCATAGGGCCAATCGCCCAGCTTGGGCTTGGCGCCCGTTCTTTGCCCTGCTGGCGCTGCTTGTTCCAAGCCTGGCGGCATACACCATCTATGACCAAATTCGCACCCCGGCCTTTGTATTGGATTTGGATTGGCAAACAAGCACCATCAGACAAGTTCAGCCAGGCTCATTGGCCGACACGGCGGGGTTCTGGCCCGGCGATATTGTGTTGACCGTAGACGGGGTGCCGCCGAACGAACTCTCCATCGCCCACATTGAGAATCTGCCGGTAGAAATCGAACGGGACGGCCAACAGATGATACTAGAGCTGCCGGTGGTGCCCGTCATAAGCCTCAACCTTTTTCCGCTCCTCAGTGGCATAGCTGTCGCGCTGATTTACTGGGGATCCAGCGTGCTGCTGCTTGTAAGGCGTTTTCAACAACAGGAAATCCGCCTCATTTTTCTGGCCGCCCAGACCCTGGCCATCGCGGTGGCTTTTCCCATCGCCTATAACTATCCCCACTTTATTCCGCGCTGGGTTTTGGATCTGAGCGCAATCAGCCTGTATCTATCTGCGCCATTGATCCTGCACCACTGCATCACCTTTCCGGTCGCATTGGGCACGCCCTGCCAGCGCCGCTGGGTGATGGGGCCGCTTTACGCGCTGGCGCTGCTGAGCGCGGCGGCCTGGCTGGGTTTGCCGGCTGTGGGGATACTCATGGGAACAGCCTGCACGGTAGCCGTAATTGCCGCCGCTGTCGTTATCATAGTCTATGTTTACCTGCGCCGGGCTTTGCCCAACGATCGCCGCCGCCTGCGGCTCATCGTGCTTGGCACGCTCTTGGCAGCCATTCCCCCCCTCTTGTTTTACCTGGGGCCAAATCTTGTAAACTATCCTGGGCAGATGCCTCTGTGGATGGTTGGCCTCTTTGCCGCTATCGCCCCTCCCAGTTATCTCTATGCCGTCATGCGCCACAATCTCTTTGGCATTGACCGCCTGCTCAACCGGGCCATGGTTTATGCCATCCTCTCGCTGGGCATCTTGCTCTTGTATCTTGGCCCGTTCTTGCTCATTTATCGTTTTCGGCCCGATGATTTGCCGGCCCAGATGATTATTGCGGCTGGGTTGACGCTGCTGGTTGGATTGAGTTTTGACTGGACCCGAGCGCGGGCGCAGCAATGGATTGATCTTTTCTTTTATGGCGGCTGGCACGATTACCCCGGCGTGGTGGAAAAAATCAGCGACGCGCTCACCCGCTGCGTAGAGCGGGGACAACTGACTGAGGTGTTGATGGCCCAGGTGCCCACATTGATGCAATTGCGCCAGGGGCAACTGTGGATCAGCAAAGCGGCGGGCGACGCCTTGCCCCAAGCAATTCCCCCCCAAATGGGTTTTCCCCTCAACTTTCAAAACCAGATACGTGGAGTATGGATTGTAGAGCCGCGCCACGGCGAAGAGCTAGCCGATGCAGATGTGCGCATCTTGGAAACGCTCGCCCGCCAAGCCGAAACATCGCTGAGCAACGTGCTCCTGGTTGAAACGCTGCGCCAACAGTTGGCAGAAATTCGCGCCAGCCGCGAGACGTTGGCCCAGGCGCAGCGCCAACTACTCCGCTCACGCGAGGAAGAACGCGCCCGCCTGGCGCGCGAGCTGCACGATGGCCCGCTTCAGGTGTTGGTGGGCCTGAACCTGCAACTGGGCCTGCTGCTGTCGCAAGAGGACAAGGGCCAGTCGCCGCTAACAGAGGCCCTGGCCGAGATGCGCGCCCAGGTGCGCGGGTTGTTGGTTGACTTGCGGCAGGTGTGCGCCGAGCTGCGCCCGCCCATGTTGGACACATTGGGGCTAGGCGCAGCCCTCCAGGCATTGGCCGAGGATTGGTCGAACCAAAACGATGTGACCCTCTCGCTCAATTTGCCCGCCGACGCTGCGCTGCGCTCGCTCCGCTCGCTGCCAGCAGAAGTGGGACTCAACCTTTATCGTGTGGCGCAAGAAGCCCTGGCCAACGTTGCCCGCCATGCCGCCGCCCAACACGTGGCTCTCTCCCTCTGCGGCGACCCGGCTCAACTGACCCTGAGCATCCAAGACAATGGCCGCGGCTTTGCCTTACCTCCGACTCCCGGCGACCTGACCGCCCACGGCCACTTTGGCCTGGTAGGGATGCAAGAGCGAGTAGACCTCATTGGCGGTCAATTGGCGGTAGAATCTTGGCCCGGCCGCGGAACGACTGTGCGCGTCACCTGGGAGCAGGACACGAGGACAAGGGAACAAGAAAACAAGACAGGATAACATGCCTCCATATCTCCCTTCTTTGCGCTCTTTGCGGTGAGAAATTCACGACCAACTGAACGCTTACCTCCCTTTGTCCTAGTACTGCAGTACCGGCTTTTTCCCTCAAAAAACAGTACCCCGCCCCGATGCTAACCCATCGGTCTTGTGCTATCCTGGATGGGAGCAAAACTCTGCTCAACAAGAAGGCGCCTTTGGCGCAGCTTTCGCAGTGGTGGAGCCAAAGGCCCCCTGTGGGTAGAAAAAGTTTTATACTTTCCTATACCGTAAAAATCTGTTTTCAATCTAAGGAGGCACAAGATGAACAAGCGGTTAAATTTTGTCATTGGCTCTACATTGCTGCTTCTATTGTTTGTGACGGTGGGATTGACCCAGGCCCAAGGCCCCAAGCCAGAAGCCGGCCCACTCAGCGGCGACAGCGCCGCTGCCATCGCTCCCGGCGCAATTCCTGTTCAGGGACGCTTGACCGACGCGAGCGGCAATCCCCTTAACGGCGATTATAGCCTTACCTTCCGCCTCTATGCCGTTGAGACAGGCGGCACGGCTCTGTGCGCAGATAACAATTCGGTCAGCGTGCAGAATGGCCTGTTCAATTCCTATATAGACTATTGCTACGACGGCGACATTTGGGGCCAAAAGCTATGGTTTGGGGTTCAGGTCGGCAGCGACCCAGAGATGACTCCCCGCCAGGTCATCTTTCCCGTTCCCTATGCCCTTAGCCTAAGGCCCGGCGCAACCATCAGTGGGACTATGGACGGGGAAATTCTGAAACTCAGAAACGACCACGCCGATGGTATAGGGCTAGAGGCCTCTGGCGGCAAATACGGCGTATATGGCTCAAGCAGCGCCAATGGATACGGCGGCTATTTCTTTAATCTTCTGGATGGCCGCGGTCTGTACGGTGGGAGTTGGGCCGGCACAGGCGTTGAAGCCGCCAGCTTTGCGGGCACAGCGTTGAGCGCCATTTCAAACGGCACCGCCATCGCCGCCGGCGGCACCGGCATCATCACCAGCACGGCCAAGTCGTATCACTGGATCAGCGGCAACGATTTGCGCCCGTGGCACGCAAGCGACACAACCATCATAGACGCCGACACAGTTGGCGGGGCCAGCATCTCTCCCGGCGCGACGGTCGGCCCCAAGAACGTCATGCTCCCCATCCAAATCACCGGGCCGCTCTACGGGCAAAACGTCACCATCTCGGATCTGGATGTCTACTGGGTTGGCTCGTCTGGATTTGACGGCATCACGGCCGTTCTGATGCGCCGCCAAACCGGGGTCTGCGACACCACCGACTGCTACCAGGTCATTTTGCACGATACAACGGACCAGGTCTGCGCAGTGGGCGAAAATCCGACCGGCTGCACCCTGCACTTTGACCTGACAAACAACAATGTCCTGACCAGTAACTCGGGCATCCTGTACCTGACCCTTGGAGTAAACTTTGGCGGCGGGACCGGCTGGGTGCGGGTTGGCGGGGTGCGCTTGACGCTGGAACACGACTAGGGGGTGGGCGATGAAACGCGCAACATTTCTGATGACACTAGCCGTTCTGCTTTTACTAGCCAGCAGTGTACTGGCAATGTCTTCCACCAACTATCGCCTGGATTGGTTCACGCCGCTGACCGGCAGCGGCGGGCCGGCCAACTCGGCCAATTATGCCGTCAACTTTACTGTGGGCCAGACCGTCATTGGCGCGTCATCCAGCGCTAACTATGGGGTTGGGCTGGGCTATTGGTACGGCGTGGGGACAGGTCACAAGATTTACCTGCCGTTAGTTATGAAAGGCTGAAAAATGCGCAAGTTGGTGAGAAGCCGCTGCTTTTTTGCGGCTATGGTGATGCTGGCTTTGCCGGCTGTTTATTTGATCAAACAGACACAAACATATAAGGAGATCGCGATGAAAAAACAACAAATGTTCACAAGCGCGCTGGTCGCGCTGCTACTTTTGGTTTTGATGGTTGGATTAACCCAGGCTCAGTCACCGCCACCAGCGGGTGACCCGTACGCAGGCAATGAAGCAGAGGCAGAGTTGAACGATATCGTTCCCATCCAGGGGCGGCTGACCGACGATAATGGTAATCCCGTCGATGGCACCCGCAACATCACTTTCAGCATCTACGAGGCCTCTGCGGGAGGAACAGCCCTGTGCTCGGACACCGATTTGACGCTTGTCACCAATGGACTATTCAACGCGGAAATGGACTATTGCACCAGCGATGACATTGACGGGCGGCAGCTCTGGTTGGGCGTCAAGGTGGGTAGCGACCCGGAGATGACCCCCCGCCAGGGCATCTACGCCGTCCCTTATGCTTGGAGCCTGCGTCCGGGGGCGCAGATTGTCAACACCAGCACTGACGTTGGCGCCTATGGACTGCAAGGTGAATCTACCCAGGCCGATGGCAAAGGCTTGTATGGCTATGCCTCCTCTAGCGCCACAACCGGCCACCCCATCGGCGTGTTTGGCCAGGCGAACGCCTTGCAAGGCATTGGTGTGTTTGGCTATGTGAGCGCTGGGGCAGGTAGTGGATATGGCGGATTCTTTGCCAACGCGAGCACCGGCGGGGACCTCATCGCCGCCAATGATACTCTTTCTTACAGCGAGCTCGAGTTCCGCGTTAGCAACAACGGCGATGTTTATGCGGATGGGACCTATTCCAATCCCGCGGCCGATTTCGCCGAGTTGCTTCCTGCCGCCGTGGGCCTGGAGCCGGGTGACGTCCTGGTCATTGGGCCCGATGGTCAACTGGCTCGTTCTACAAAAGCTTATCAGCCCACTGTTGTTGGCGTGTACTCCACCCAACCCGGCTTTGTGGGCGGCGCTGAGGCAGGCAAGAACTTTTCTGAATTAAACCTCTCCCAGATCAGAAAAGCACCACTGGCAATCATGGGCGTTGTCCCGGTCAAGGTCAGCGCCGAAAACGGCGCCATCAGCCCCGGTGAATTGCTGGTAGCTTCTGCTATACCCGGCCATGCAATGAAGGCTGGACGTGACCCATCTGTTGGCACGGTCATCGGCAAGGCCCTGGCAGGACTGGATTCCGGCGCCGGCGTCATCCAGATGTTGGTTATGCTTCAGTAGGGGGTGAAGGATGAAACGATCAACGATTTTCCTGTCCATTGTGGCTTTCTTCCTAATCACAGGTAGCGTGTTGGCTATGGAGTCAACCAACTACCGGCTGGATTGGTTCACGCCGCTCACCGGCAGCGGCGGGCCGGCCAGTTCGACCAACTATGCCGCCAACTTTACTGTGGGGCAGGCCGTCATTGGCGCGCCAGGCAGCGCCAACTATAGCGCCGGTCTGGGTTACTGGTACGGCATAACGCAGGCAACGCAACACTATATCTATCTGCCAACTATCCTGCGCAACGCCGGCTAAACGTAACTGCCGCCCTCTCGCAGGTTTGAAAACCTGCGGGAGGGTGTGGTGGCTCTAAATGCAAAAATAGCCCTCACCCCCTCTCCCAAATCCTGCCCCGAGAGAAAGAGTCGAGAGAGGGGGAAGGGGGCAAGGGGTTGAGAATCCCAGCCATGACACGTGTACTGATCGTAGATGACCAGCCCTCCTTTCGGCAACAATTGGCGCAACTGCTGACCTTGGCCGGGTTGCGCGTTGTCGGTGAAGCTAGAGATATTCCCACCGCCGAAACGCTGGCGCAAACCCTGCAGCCCGACCTGGCCGTGGTAGACATTATGCTGCCGCACATCAACGGGCTAGAAGGCGCGCTTCGCCTCAAAGCTTTGATGCCCAGTTTGCGTATCATCCTGATCAGCGCCTACCAAGACCGCGCCCACATTTTTCAAAACTCGGCGCTAAAAGTGGGGGCCGAGGCTTTTTTTGCCAAAGATGATCTGGATTTGAGCATGGTGCGGGCGTGGAAAAAGCAAGACAAAACGTAACTTGGACAATCTACGTAATTTGGACTAGAATGATAGCTGTCCAACCTACCAACCTACCCTCCCGCAGGTTTTGAACCTGCGGGAGGGTGACACCCCCAAGTCATAAGGAGAGAGTTTTCATGAAGACCAGAAAATTGCTTTACTTGCTCGTTATTCCCTTGATTATTTTCGCCTGCGCCGCTCACCTTGCACAAGCCCAAGCCTTGCCAGCCGCCGCCCCGCTGGCAGACGACCCTACCCCACCCGCCAGCCCCGTCAAGCTTATTTTCATCCACCACTCTACCGGCGGCAACTGGCTGGCTGACCCCAACAACGACCAGCCCTATGGCGGGTTGGCCCAGGCCCTGATGCAAAACAATTATTTTGTCAGCGCCACCAACTATGGATGGGGGCCAGAAGCCATCGGCGACCGCACCGATATCCCCAACTGGCCCGAATGGTTCACCGGCCCTAACCGAGATACGATCTTGGCCGCCGTCTATGGCGAAAGCGGCCAGAACTATGGCGACTTTGGAGCCTGGTCGCGCCTGCCCAACGACCCCGGCGGCGAAAATGAAATCATGATGTTAAAGTCATGCTTTCCCAACTCGGACCTGTACGGCGATCCCAACGACCCGCCGGCCTCAAGCCCCAACGATGAATTCAGCGTAAGCAATGCCAAGGCTGTCTACAACGACCTCCTCACCTATTTTGAAACCCGCCAAGACAAGCTCTTTATCGTCATCACCGCGCCGCCGCTGCAATCAAGCGAAACCGCCCCCGACCGCGCCGCCAATGCTCGCGCCTTTAACAACTGGCTCGTCAATGACTGGCTGGCAGCTTATGCCCATAACAACGTGGCTGTCTTTGACTACTATAACGTCCTCACCGACAAAAGCAATGCCAACGCAGAAAGTGGCAACCACCACCGTTGGTGGAATGGGGCCGTGCAGCACGTTCAGGCTGTCAACAGCAACTATTCCGCTTACCCCAGCGGCGATAGCCACCCCTCCACCGCCGGCCACCAAAAAGCCGCCGCCGAGTTCGTGCCTTTGTTGAACGTCTTTTACAATCGCTGGAAGGCCGGCGCGCCGGCGCCGCGCCCCACACCACCGCCAGCCACCAAACCAGCCCCAGAGGCCACCCCAGAGCTTGTCATAGCGCCGCAGCCTGCCGCCGATGTGATTGACGATTTTGAATCTGAGGTCGAGCGATACGTGGACGTAGACAAATCTACCATTGACCTCACTCAAGATACCACCAACGCGCATAGCGGCTCTGCTTCGCTGCGCGTCAACTATAATGTCGCCGCTGGGGGGTGGGGCAGTTTTGGGCGCGGCTTTGATTCGCCCCAAGATTTGAGCAGCGGCACAGGGTTGGCGCTGTGGGTTCGCTCCGAAAAAGGCGGGCAGCCCATTGCCATCATCCTGTATTCGGGCGACCTAGACTCGGCCGCGCCCTTTGAAACTCACCTGACCCTGCCCGGGCCCGACCAAGGCTGGCAGCAATTTGTTCTACCGTGGGCCGAGTTTGCCAAGCCAGATTGGGCCGGCGCAGAGGGCTTGGCGCAAATTGACCCCCAGCGCATCACAAGCTATGGCTTTAGCATTCTGGATGCCGACGGCAACCAAAACACAGGCACGCTTTGGATAGACGACTTGGCGCTTGCCATGGGTGCAACACAACCGCCGCCCCAACCCCCGCCGACAAGCGCCTCACCAGAGCAACCCCAGCCTACAGCCGAGCCAATCGCAGGCGAGACACCCCCCGCCCCTGCCCCAGGCAAATCCACCGGCCCCTGCCCGGCTTTTGCCCTGGCGCTTGCGCTGGGAGGGTCGGCCTTGTGGCTGGCGCGTAAACACTAGACCCTATCGAAAATAACATAGCCAACGTATCCCCACACCTGCACTTGCGCCAAGCGCAGCGCAGGTGCAAGTGTACGTTGGCGGACTGGCATAGGGATGCCCATCCTGCTATTTCCGATAAGGTCTAATAATTCAGGGCAGGGCATGCCCTGCCCTGACAGGGTAATTGCAAAAGAACCAAATGATAAAAATAAAAACCCATTGGGTTATACCTTGGATCATAATCATCCTCGTGATTGCCAGCTTGAGCTGCGCAGGAAGCTCAGCCAATCTCACCCCGCTTCCCACATCTACCATGGCCGGCGCGCCGCCGACAGCGTCACAGCTACCCACTGCGGCGCGCGCCAATGCCACACCCACGATCACCTCTCAAAATCCGCCAGCGCCGCTTTCTGGCACAGTCATTCAACCTGCCGATCTGATCTACCTGGGCGCGTTTCGCTTGCCCGGCGGCGAGACACCCCCTCAAACCTTTGCCTATGGCGGCAATGCCATGACCTTCAACCCCGATGGCGACCCCGCCAACGACGACGCCTTTCCCGGCTCGTTGTTCATCATGGGCCACGACCGGCAAGCCTGGGGCGGCTTGCCGGATGGCAACCAGGTGGCCGAGCTCAGCATCCCGGCGCCGGTGCAAGCCGCCAACCTCGCCGACCTGCCACAAGCCGAGTTCATCCAAACTTTTCACAATGTGACCGCCGGATTCTTTACCGACATGGAAGAAATTCCCAAGGTCGGCATGCAATACCTCAACCACCCCGATACCGGCCCCAAGATTCACATGGCCTGGGGACAGCACCTGCAGCCAGAAGACTCTCCCTCCCACGCCTGGTTCAATCCCACCCTGGCTTCGCCCGACTTGCAGGGCGTGTGGTTCATTGGCAATCAGAACCTTTACAGCGTCAATGGCTACATGTTCGATATCCCCGCCGCTTGGGCCGACGCGCGCGCCCAAGGCCGCTACCTGGCCACTGGACGGATGAGAGACGGCGGGCAAGGCGGCATGGGGCCGACCCTGTTTGCCTACCGTCCCTGGTTGAGTGGTGGCATTGCCCCCATATCAGGCACTCGCCTGGCAGAAACCACCTTGCTGCTCTATGACAACGCTTACAATACCGAAAACATTGAGCGCAGCTTGAATGGCTACCAACATCCTGATGAGTGGGAAGGCGGCGCGTGGCTCACCACGCCTTCTGGTAAATCGGCAGTGCTCTTTGCCGGCACCAAGAGCAACGGCGCAAAATATTGGTATGGCTATGTCAATCCACTTGGCTCTCAATACCCCTGTGTTGACCAGGCCGTGACAGACTTTACTACGTGCCGCCAGGCCGATGGCTCACCCTGCCCTTCCCAAGACTTGGCCGGGTGCGCCAACCCTGCCAGCGAGCGAGGCTGGTGGTCTACCCACTTTGACGCCGAATTCATTTTGTATGACCCAGCCGACCTGGGCCGGGTGGCGGCTGGAGAGCTAGATGCATGGGAACCGCAGCCTTACGCCACCCTAGACATTGACCAGTACCTCTACCTCGATCCGCCCGAATGGGACCTGCGCGACCTGGGAACTGGCGACCAGCGCCGCGCTCGCATCGGCGATGTTGCCTACGACCGCAGCAATGGCCTGCTCTATGTTTTGGAGCTGTATGCCGATGAAGCTAAACCCGTGGCGCACGTGTGGCAAGTGAAAAACTAGGAGGAATAACCGATGAAGATAAAGACGGGAACAACCATTTGCCTGCTTGCTTTCGCCGCCATCATTCTTGTCTGTGCGGGTTATTCGGCTCAGGCAACAGCAGCGCGCGCTTTGCCTCCAGCCAGTGATTTATCATCTGCTGCCACCTTCATAATCAATGCCCCCCTGGCAGACAACCCTAACCCGCCCACCGCCACCATCAAGCTCATCTTCATCCACCATTCCACTGGCGGCAACTGGCTGGCCAGTTCTGCCACAAACGACCCCGGCGGCGACCTGGGAGCGGCGCTGCGAGACAACAACTATTTCGTCAGCGCCACCAACTATGGTTGGGGGCCGGATGCCATCGGCGACCGCACCGATATCCCCAACTGGCCCGAATGGTTCACCGGACCTGACCACGCTACCATCTTGGCCGCTCTATACACAGAAAGCAACCAGAATATCTGCAACCCATCATCGCCATTGGATGATTGCTTTGGCGATTGGCCGCGCCTGCCCACCGATCCTGGCGGCGAAAACAAAATCATAATGTTTAAATCGTGCTTTCCCAACTCTGATCTGTACGGCAACCCTACCGACGATCCGCTCCCCGCGCCTAACGATTACGAATACACCGTCGCCAACGCCAAGGCCGTTTACAACGATATTCTCACCTACTTTGCCGCTCGCCAAGACAAGCTGTTCATCGTCATCACCGCGCCGCCGTTACAAGAAGGCGACACCACCCCCGACCGCGCCGCCAATGCCCGCGCCTTTAACAACTGGCTCGTCAATGACTGGCTCGCCAGCAACAATTACACCCACACCAACGTCGCCGTATTTGACTATTACAACGTACTGACTTCCAACGGCAGCCCCACCCGCATTGATGACACCTCGGTCATCACCGAACCCAATGATTATGATTCGCGCCCCAACGGCAACCATCACTACTGGGATGGCAGCGCCATCACCCACACTCAAACCATCAGCAACAACTACTCTGCTTACCCCAACGGCGACAGCCACCCCACCACCACCGGCCACCAAAAAGCCACCCAAGAATTTGTCCAGTGGCTCAACATCCACTACCATCGTTGGAAATCAGCCGTAACTGCAAGCCACTATATTTTTCTGCCTCTTGTCCTCAGAAACCACGGCGCGCCCACCTGTGTGGCCTTGAATGGGGTGACAATCAGCGGCGCTACCAATGGCTATACCAACACCCTCTATATTTTTACGGCCAATCCCACACCCTCCAACGCCTCAAGCCCTCTCTACACCTGGTCGCCCCAACCCGCCAGTGGGCAAGGCTCGTCAAGCGCATCCTATCAATGGAACACAATCGGCAGCAAAACCATCTCGGTGACAGCCAGCAATTGTGGCGGCTTGGCCAACGCTGCACACGACATTATCATTCAAAGCCTGCCGGGCGGCGCGCTTGCCCAGCCGGCCGATTTCACCTACCTGGGCGCGTTCCGCCTGCCCGGCGGCGATACACCCCCGCAAACTTTTGCTTACGGCGGTAATGCCATGACGTTCAATCCCGATGGGCACATTACAAACACCGACCCCTACTCAGGCTCATTGTTTGTCATGGGCCACGACCGCCAGGCCTGGGGCGGCCTGCCCGATGGCAACCAGGTGGCCGAAATCACCATTCCCACGCCCGTCATTTCCGAGAACATTGAAACTCTGCCTTATGCCGAGTTCATTCAGAATTTTGCCAATGTAACCGCCGGGTTCTTTACCGACATGGAAGAAATTCCCAAGGTCGGCATGCAATATCTCAACCATCCCGACACCGGCCCCAAGATTCACATGTGCTGGGGACAGCACTTGCAGCCCGAAAACACCCCCTCCCACGCCTGGTTCAACCCCGCCCTGGCTTCGCCCGACTTGCAGGGTGTGTGGTTCATTGGCAATCAGAACCTGTACAGCGTCAACGGCTACATGTTCGATATCCCCGCCGCTTGGGCCGATGCGCACGCGGAAGGCCGCTACCTGGCCACGGGACGGATGAGAGACGGCGGGCAAGGTGGCATGGGGCCGACCCTGTTTGCCTATCGCCCCTGGCTGAGTGGCGGCGCGGCCCCTATCTCTGGCACTCACCTGGCAGAAACCACCTTGCTCTTGTACGAAAATGCGTACACCACCGAGGAAATTACGCGCTGTCTTACCGGCTATCAACATCCTGATGAATGGGAAGGCGGCGCGTGGCTCACCACGCCCTCCGGCAAATCGGCAGTGCTTTTTGCCGGCACCAAGAGCAATGGCGCCAAGTATTGGTATGGCTATGTCAATCCACTTGGCCCTCAATACCCCTGCGTTGACCAGGCCGTGATAGATTTTACAACTTGCCGTATGGCCGATGGCTCTTCCTGCCCACCGGAGGATTTTACAGAATGTGCCGGCCACACCAGTGAGCGAGGCTGGTGGTCTACCCGTTTTGACGCCGAACTCATTTTGTACGACCCGGCAGACCTGGGCCAGGTGGCCGCCGGAACAATGGACTCTTGGCAGCCGCAACCTTATGCCGCCATAGACATAGACGATCACCTCTACCTTGTCCCGCCCGAGTGGGATCTGGACAACCTGGGCACAGGCGTGCAGCGCCGCTACCGCATTGGCGACGCGACCTATGACCGCGAGAATGGCTTTTTGTATGTCTTGGAGCTATATGCCGACGGAGCTAAACCCGTGGTGCATGTGTGGAGGATACAATGAGTAAACGCGCAATCTTTGGCCTCAGCCTGCTGGGGTTGATGCTGGCCAGCCTGGGGCTATATCGCTCTCGTCGTCGCCTGATTGGGCGGATGATGGGCCTGCCGCCCCCACACTACGACGTTGCTGCCGAATGGAATATCCGCGTGCCAATGCGCGATGGCATCACCCTGGCTACCGACCATTACGCACCCAAAGCAGCCGGCTCTTTCCCCACTCTCCTGGTTCGCTCGCCCTACGGGCGCGGGCCAGATGCAGGTATCTTTGGGCATGGCTTTGCCTTTATTGCTCAACGCTTTGCCGAGCGCGGCTATCACGTTCTTTTCCAGGACACGCGAGGACGCTTTAGCTCAGAAGGTGAGTTTGAGCCATTCCGCCATGAAGAAAGCGATGGTCTGGCCACACTTGATTGGCTGGCCCATCAGCCGTGGTTCAACGGCGCAGTTGGGCTGTGGGGCCCCAGTTATCTGGGTTATGTGCAATGGGCACTTGCAGTCAATGCCCCACCCCAACTGGGTGCCATCATGCCCTATGTCACCGGCTCGCAGCTCACTCCAGCCCTCTTTCCAGATGGCGCCGTGGCGCTGGACCTGCTTCTCAAGTGGGTTTACCTGACTGAGCTGATGGAGAACAAATCTGGCCGTTCAGCGTTAGAAATTTTCCGCCAGGCCATGCCAGACAACATGGCCAACACTCTCGCCCCGGCTTTTCAACACCTGCCGCTGGCAGAAGCCGATACAATCGCAGTTGGCCGGCCCATCCCTTACTATCGTGATTGGCACAATCACCCTCAACTTGATGATCCCTATTGGCAGGCTATCAACCATAGTGCTCGCCTACCGCAGGTGACAGCGCCCGCCCATTTTATTTCTGGCTGGTACGACCTGCTCTTGCGTGAATTGCTGGCCGATTATGATGCGCTTGCACAGGCTGGCCGCTCGCCTTACCTGACCATCGGCCCGTGGTTTCACACTCACATGGAAGGCGCGCAAACCAGCCTGCGTGAAGGCATTATCTGGTTCGATGCTCACCTGAAAGGCGACCGCAGCCAACTGCGCTACAAGCCCGTGCGGATTTGCATCATGGGCGCCAACGAGTGGCGCGAGATGGACACTTGGCCGCCGCCCACACAGCCAGTGCGCTACTTTTTGCACGATCAAGGGGAACTGTCTACCGACAACCCGGCAAAAGCTTCGCCCGATAATTACCGCTACGACCCCGCCGACCCCACACCATCTGTTGGCGGGCCGCTGCTCACCGTGCCGTGCGGCCCAGTGGATAATCGCGCGCTGGAGGCGCGAGCCGATGTGCTGTGTTACACCACCCTGCCGCTGGGTAAAGATGTAGAAATCATTGGCTCGCCTCGCCTGGAATTGTACGTTCGCTCAAGCCTGCCCCACACCGATTTCTTTGGGCGCTTGTGCGACGTGCACCCAGACGGGCGCTCTATCAATATTTGCGATGGCTTGCTGCGAGTTGAACCCAGTAAAGGCCAACCGCAGCCCGATGGCAGCTTGAGGATTGAAATTGAACTCTGGCCCACCGCCCAACGCTTTTTGCGCGGGCACCACATCAGGCTTCAAGTCTCCAGTGGAGCGCACCCGCGTTGGAACCGCAACCTGGGCACCGGCCAGCCCATCGCCACAAGCGCACAAATGCTGGCAGCCGACCAGACTATCTATCACGACAGCGCGCATCCTTCGGCGCTGGTTTTGCCGGTCACAACCTAGCGCTTGTTTGAGACAAGACCTAGAAACCAGGTTTTTCAGAAAAACCTGGTTTCTTTCAATAGCTCTTGGCCAACGAAATAAACACATCCTCCAGCGTCGGCTCGACGGGGCAGGCTTGTCCGCTTACCCCGTGCGCTGCCAACGCCGCTTGCAGCGACTCTGCAGTATGTGCGCTCTCTGCCTGATCAGGCAGAGATGCGGTGATGCAATGCAGCCGGTCGCCCGCCAACCCTACTTGGCTGACGCCCTCCAGTTGCCCCAGCGCGTTGATGCCCTCTAGCAATTGCGGCGTGATAATATTCCACGCCTGGCCGCGCAACTGCTCAGCCTTTAGCGCCATCGGTGTATCTACCGCCAACAGCCGCCCGCGATGCATAAACCCCACCCGGTGGCAATGCTCGGCTTCGTCCATGTAATGCGTGCTGACAACCACGGTCGTGCCGGCTTCGGCCAACGCATAAATCAGGTCCCAAAACTCGCGGCGCGCGTTGGGATCAACTCCACTGGTCGGCTCATCCAAAAACAACAAGGGCGGATTGTGGATGAGCGAACAGCCCAGCGCCAGGCGCTGCCGC
>JBGSMF010000239.1:0-45969 GCA_041740315.1 Thermoflexales bacterium | reverse complement strand
TCTGCCGGGCTGCTTCGGCCGCCGCCAGGCTGCCGGCCAAGGCCGCAATCTTTTCATCAAGCCAGGCCATATAGTCGCTCACCTTGCCCTGGGCCGCTTGAAGGATAGATTCGAATTTTGTCTCTAGCTCTCCAAACTTTTCCTGCAGCGCGTTCCACTTGTCGGATACTGTCTTTTGGACTGTCTGAGCCAGGTCGGTGACCCGGTTCGATATGTTTGTGCTCCACTGCTTGACCTGGTCAAACACGCCGGTGGCAGTGCTCTTTACTTGCTCCCAAGTGCCCTGAACCTGGCTCCACGTCTGCTTGGCCGCGTCCTGCAAGTTTTGGCCAATACTCTTGACATTATTCCAGGCTTGGGTGCCGATATCCTTGACATTATTCCATGCCTGTGTGCCGATATCTTTGACATTGTTCCAGGCCTGCGTGCCCAGGTCCTTCAAGTTGTTCCAGGCCGTGGTGCCAATGTTCTTGAGGTTGTTCCAAGCCTTGGTGCCAATGTCCTTGAGGCCGTTAAAGGCCTTGGTGCCCATGTCCTTGAGCTTGTTCAGCGAGCTTTCGACAACGCCCTTGAGCTTGGTAGTGACCTGGCTGCCAAGATTCTTGAGCGTATTGCCCAAGTTGAGCGCTTTTTCTTTTAGATTCTTGAGAGCTTTGGCCGCGTTCTTGAGCAAATCGCCAAAGGTGGTCTTGATTGTCTTGACCAGGCTGCCCAACGACAAAAAGACCTGTCCAGGGAAAAATGGCGTTGGCGGGACAGACTTGACCGTAGCCGTGGCGGTGGAAACGGTGGCATCAACCGTCTGGGTGGCAAACAAGCCTGTCGCCTGGGCAATTTGCTTGCCCACCGCTTGCAGCGCTTTTTGCTTGAGGCTGTTCAAAGCCTGCTTGGCCTGGTCTTTTAATTTGTTCAGAGCGTCTTTGGCCAAATTCTTGAACGTCCCGGTCAGGTCGGACGTCACGCTCTTTAATTTGTCCAGATAGCCGGTAACCTTGCTCTTGAGATTGTTCCAGGCCTCGGTCACCTTGCCCTTGAGGTTGGTCCAAACCTCGGTGACTTTGCCCTTGAGATTGGTCCAAACCTCGGTGACTTTGCCCTTGAGATTGTTCCAGGCCTCGGTAGCCTTGGTCTTGAGGTTGTTCCAAGCCTCGGTAGCTTTGGTCTTGAGCTCGCTCAGAGCATTGCTTGCTCTTTCTTTGAGACCGGTCCATTGCCCCTTGAGGTTTTCCCACGTTTCCGCAATCTTGGTCCGGGCGTTGGTCACAATAGATTGGGCCTTGTCCTTCAAACCATTCCAGGTCTGGAGGCCGCGCTCGCGCAACCCATCCCAGCGTTCCTTGATTCCATCAAACACCGATTGGGTCGTGACGTCTTTGAACTCGGTCCATTTGGCCTGGGCCTGGTCTTTGAAAGCAGCATACTTGTCGCGGAAGGACTGGGCATCTTTATAACTGGTCTTTTGCTGTTCCTCCTTAAAGGTCTCGACCTGGCCCTGGGTCTCTTTTGTCATCGTGTCGGCGCGCTCTTGCAGCTCTTTTGTCTTGGCGCCGGCCTGCTCTTCGATCTCTTTCGACTCGCTCTGCGCCTCGGCCGCGGCGCTCTCAGATTCACCCTCCACCCCTTTTACGTCCGTCTCGGTCTGTCCCTGAATCTCACCCACCTTGGTGTCGGTTTCAGTGGACAGCGTGTCCATATCGCCCTTCATTTGGGTTTCGGTTTGGGTGGTCTGTTCAACCAGTTCGTTGCTCTTTTCCTCCGCCTCTGTCTTGATCTCGGCCGAAGTCTCTTGCGACTCGGTTTCAAGCTCGGCCGACTTGGCTTCCGATTCCGCCTGCAGCTCTTGGCTCTTGGCGGCGGCCTCGGCCGAGATTTCTTGAGTCTTTTGAGCCTCTTCGGTTTGAGTCTCGGTGAGCTGGCTCAACGAGAGGTTTTGCAAAAAGGTGCCCTTGGTCAAAGCGTCGAGCTTGGCCAGGTTGGCCTTGATCACCGATTCGATCTTGAGCTTGAGGCTCTTGAGGGTGGTTTCAACCTTGAGCTTGAGGCTTTCGACGATTTCCTGCAGTTTGAGCTTGAGGCTGCGCAGAACCGACTTGATTTCTAGTTGGATGCCTTCAATATTGATAAATCGCAGCAATAGATTGAGCAATATCTTGAGCCACTTGAGCAAAAAGCCAAACAGGGGTTGAACCTTGGGTTGAGTGCGTTGGTGCACCTGGGGCAATTGCGAAACGACCGGCTGCGCCTGGCCGTGGGCCGGCTGCGATTCCGGCGTTTGCATCACAGTATCCGCCACCCGGTCAGCTTCGGTTTCGTAAGCATCGCCGGGCTGGCTGACATCCAATTTGGCCTGCACCAAGGTCTTGGGTGGAGCAATCTTGGACTCGATCTCTTGCGTGGCTTCCGAGCCGGCAGCCTCGGCTTTGCCCGTGTCCAGTTTAGATTTGACATCGCTGGCCGCCTTGGGGTCGGCCGAGCCGGCAGCCTTGCCCTTGGCTAGATTCTTGCGCCAATCGGGCGCAGACTTGTCCATCTCGGCGGCTTGGTCTTTAGGAACGTCCTCTTCTCTAGGCGCATTGGACACCATCGCGTCTAGTGTTCCGCCGACGCTTTCCTGGCCTGGCGTTTCCTTGGGAGAAGCCGGGGCCGGCGGCGCTCCATCCACGCCACTGGCCTGGCCATCTGGAGATGGCTCGAGCTTGGGCGGGCGTTGATCTTGCTGGTTGCTCGTCTCTGTCTTTTGACGGGCCTGGTCGCCGGCTTGCTTGGCGCCGGTCTTTTCCTGTTCAATTTTCGCCTTGCCCGCATCTAGCTTGGCCGCCAAGCTCGCCTGGGCCGCCGCCTTCTTTTGCGCCAGGTTGGCAGCATTGGCCCCCAAACCGGCCTCGGTTTGAGCAAACTGGTCTTGAACCAATACCTCATGGCCTTGGCCGGCCTCAGCCGGCTCTGGGGCTGTAGCTTCAATCGGCATTCCATCTGGCACAGCCTCGGCTGTTTCGGCCAGGTTAGCGAGAGCCGTTTCAATATCATCGGCCTCGGTCATGGCGTCTACCTGGGCCGCCAGGCTCTCTTGCCCTCCCGCGCCCCCTGCTTGAGCTTCCGCAACGCCTGCAGCTAGCTCTGGTTCTGGCTGCTCACCCTTGGCTTTGGGCGCGCCTGACCCCCCAGCCCCTTTTTCAGCTTTGGGCTTGTTCTGCGCTTTAGCCGTTTTGTCTTTTTCTTTGGCTTTATCTGCGGCCTTTGCCTTTTCTGCCTCAGCCTTCTTGAGCTGCTCGCTCCCAGGCTTGCCTGCCTCGGTCTTCTTGGGCGGTTCGCCCTCTGGCTTGCCTGCCTCGGCTTTCTTGGGCTGATCAACAGCGGACTTGTTCACTCCGGCCTTTTCGGGTTGATCGGCGGCGGATTTGTCTGTTTCAGCCTTTTCAGGTTGTTCGATAGCAGCTTTGTCTACCTGGGCCTCGTTGGGCTGTTCGGCAACCTTGGCAGCCTTGTCCATCTCGGGCGCGGCGGGCTTGGTTTTGTCAGCCTGCTTGGGCTCGGCTGCCGCTGCAGGCTTGTCCTCTTTGGATACACCCTCAGCGACCTGGTCTGACTCAGCTTGCTTCCGGGCGGCTCGCGCTTTGCTGCCGCCCTGCTGCACCACGTGGGTCAACTCGTGCGCCATCAGCCGCCGCCCGCCCTCCGTGCCCGGCTGGTACTTGCCCTGTCCAAACACAATATCAGACCCGACCGTAAAGGCTTGTGCTTGCAGGTCTTGAGAGGTTTGCGCGGCCTGGCTATTGGTGTGCAGCCGCACCCCGCTCAGGTCTACCCCCATCCGATCTTCAAAGAAAGTTCGCTCGCCATCGGGCATGGGGTGCCCACCGCCCCGCATGCGCTGGATGTTCGTCTCGGCCTCAGCCGAGGCCTGAAGCTGCCCATCGCCCCGGCTCTCGAGTTGAGAAGCCGCCCGCTTGACGGTGGCAGCTTTGCCTTCACCCTTGTCGCCTTCGTCGGGCGGCGGCGGCGTAGCGGGCGCGGGCGGCATGCGCATAACCTCGGTGGCTACCCGCTCGGCTTCTTGCTCATACTGGTCTTCGGGCTGGCTGACGGTGAGCTTGGCCTGAACAGGCGGCAGCGCCGGCTTGGCGCTGAGTTTGGGTGTAGTGATGCGAATAGGGTGAATGTCTGCCTGGGGCATTGGCCTGGCGGGTTGGGCATCGGAAGAGCTATCTACCTGCTCGCCTTGCCGCATGGCATTCAGCAGCCGCTGCGCGTGCGCATTACCCTGCACACGGCTAATGTGCATCAGCATGGCGTGACGCTGAATCGGCCCCAGGCGCTGCATCGTCTCTGCTTGCGATTCGACCGTGCCCCCCTTGAAAGCAAGCGAGGGGTCTGGCAGAGCCTCGGCAACTAGATCAGGCGACTGGGCAGCGGGGGCGCGCTTTCGCTCGGCTTCAACCTGCCGTTTTCTTTCGAGCTGGGTATCCTTTTTTTGGTCGCTCATCTATGTCTTCCCCTGGCCTTGCCAAAGGCGCATAAAAGATTCAATCCAACACGCGGTCTGGGGGTGCCGCTAGTCGCTATAGTCTCCCCTTGTGCACCGGCTTGACCGCCTCTTCGCGGCGGGCCATCTGGCTAATCTCTTCCACCAACGTAATAGCCGCCATGATAAATTGCTTGAACAAGGCGGCAAACTCGTCGGGCGTAATGGCGCCCAGCAGCCAGTGGTAGATGGCGATCAGCGCCTCTTGCTCTTCGTCTTCTGCCTGAACCGCCAGGCTGGCTCCAGCCACCTGATCGGCATAACGCTGCCTGTAAAGCAAGGTTCTGAAAAATTCACTCTTGGGCGTTCCCTTGATAATGGCCAGCGGGGTGGACAAGCTAAACAAGCTTTCGGTAGGCGCCAACTCTACCCGCACCATCAAGCGATTGTCTGCCATTTCCACTACCGTTGCCGGCATAGGCACAGGAATGGCGCAGACCCCTTTCTTGTCCAGGGCGAATGGCTCGGTTGAGCCTGGCGCGCTAAGTTTGGCCAGGCCAGCGTTGACATCTTCTTTCAGGGTCATAGCACCTCTTTCTCGCAACGCGCCACGGCGCGCTAGCGGCTGGCCATGTCGGCAATGATCAACTCGCCCACTTTTTTGGCATAATTCTCATCAAACCCATGCCCGCCCGACACCTTGGTCATTTTGACGTTTTTGGCAGCGGCAAATTTGGCATACTTGCCCACCAGGATCGTTATCGGGTCGCCTTTGGCCACAACCAAGTTGAGTTGAACCGCTTGCGACGGGAATTGAACCGCATTGCCGGCATAGATCAAGTGAATGTACTTGTCCATTTCGCCCGAGGCTTTTTCGTCGGCCAATTGCCTGGCTTTGACCATCCGGGCGATTTCCGCCAGCATGTCGGGGTCCAGGTCTGGCGCGCTGCCATGTGTGACGGCAAACTTGCGAGCTTCTTCGGCGGCCAGATGGGCCTCTGGGCCGTTGTAGGTCAGCCGCATATATCCGCTGCTGAGCTGCTTGTGCACATTGCGCACCGCATTGTCTGTCTTGATTGTCCCCCGGCTGTGCGCCGAGACCGTCGTGCGGCGCTTGTGGCGCACCGCATCGAGCATCAGTGTCTCTTGGTTTTGCGTCGCCTCGTCGTCCAGCCCCACCTTGCCGGCCAGACATTCCACCAAATCATGCCCAAAGCCACGGGTGGCGCTGTAGGTATAGAGCACGGCCAGCTTTTGCTCTTCGCTCTCGTTCAGCGTCACTTCGCCGCTCCCCTTGAGCGAAGATACCATCGCCCCGTGCAGCGCCTGGGCATCCTTGATGCCGCCTTGCGGATTGACATTCATGCCGTTGATATGGGTGACCTGCGGCGCCCAGTCTTTCAGGTCAAGCGGTTGGGCATACATGACGACCCTGGGGCGGTTGCCCTCAAAGTCCTTGACCTCGCCCACCGCCAGGTAGCCCACCGAGCCGTCGCGCCGTTCCACTCGCTTGACCAGCTCGATCTTTTTGGATGTGATGCGATACTGGGTTGTGTTCAAATCTCTATAAGCGCCATTGTGAAACACGTTGGCAACGGTCTTGGCGCCACTGGCAATCTTGCCGCCGGTCCACTTGGCGCCTTCGGCGATCTTGTTGCCCGTCCATTCAGCCGCGCCGCCCACCGCCTGGGCGGCGCTTTTGATGCCCGCCCCAATTTTACCCCAAAAGCTGGGCTGGATGAGTTCGGTCTGCTCCTGCCCGGCGCGCTGAATGTGAGCAGCCGCCCCGCCCTGCCTCATCGCGGCAATCAGACGCGAAACGTGCTGGTTGCCCTGCATCCGGCTGATCTGGTGAATAGCCGCCTGACGCTGCGCCGCCGGCATGCCCTGCAGCATGGCCGCCTGCGCCCCCACATCACTACCGTGGAGCGCAGCTCCCTCGGGGCCTGCCGGCAAGCCAGCGGCCCGTCCCGGCGCTCTCGCCACCGGCGTTTCTGCCTTGCGCTGGCGTTTGACTTTAGCTTCCGCTATTTGTTTCTTTTCGCTCATAGCAATCCTCGCCAACTCTCTAACAATTGGCTTGCATGGGGATGCAAGCTTACAGGGTGCTCGCTAATATTCAATCCTACAATGGCCCTTTATGCACCGGCTTGACCGCTTCGTCGCGGCTTGCCATCTGGCCAATCTCTTCAACCAGCACAATGGCCGCCATGATAAATTGCTTGAACAAGACCGCAAACTCGTTGGGCGTAATGGCGCCCAGCAGCCAATGATAGGTGGCAGACAACACATCCAGGTCCTCGCCTTCGGTCTGCAATGCCAGGCATGCCCCGCCTACCTCATCGGCATAGTGCTGGCGGTAAAGCAATGTTCGGAAAAATTCGTTCTTGGGCGTTCCCTCCACCACGGCCAATGGCGTAGACAGGCTAAACAGGCTTTCGGCGGGCGACAGCTCTACCCGCACCATCAGGCTGTTCTCTTCCATTTCTACCACCAAATCTGGCATGGGCACAGAGATCAAGCATGCGCCAGTTTCATCCAGGGCAAAAGGCTTGCTATCTGGCGCGCTAATTTTAGCCAGGCCGGCGTTGACATCCTCTTTCAGGCTCATAGCCTCTCTCTTCAGGCGGCCGTTTCAGGCGGACGGCTTGCCCGGCCATATCTCCACATCAGGCCCACGCCCAAAGCAAAAGCAAGTAATGCCAACCCAGACATGAGATACGGGCTGACCGCGCCCTCTTCAAGCATGCGCTTGGCGACCACATTGTTTTCCGGGTCCTGCGGCAAATAGACCACCTCAATACGCCCGCCTTTGTCCACGGAATCCCAGGCCGATTTGCTCACGTCGAGCGTTGCAGACACAAAATCTCCCAGCCCGCTGGAAAGCGAGGTCATGAACATGACCCTAAGCGTGCGCTGATCGCTATTGATATCGTCCACAGTCGCTTGAACCGTAACACCGGTTTGACCATAACTTGCCAACCTGGATTCTTCCAGGCCAAGCGTTCCTGCTTCAAGCGCGTCCTGCAACACCGCGCTGTTTTGGGGATCGTCGGGCAAGTACGTAATTTGCACCTGGTCGCCTTTGCGCAGCGCAGCCACGCTATTCTCGTCAGCCTTTGCCTCTGCCGTAATAAACTTGGCGCCGGCGGCCTGTTTGCCGGTGAAAAAAGTGACGTCGAGCAAAAAATCAGAGCGATACAGCGACGAGCCGGCGGCCACTTTGCGGGTTCGGGCCGTGTATTTATCGGCCACAGTGGCCTGGGCCGCAACGCCGCTTTTTTGATAGTTGACAAAGCGCAGCCCTTGATACGCAATGACCAGCAAAAGCACGCCGGTCACTATAAGGAACGCTCCCACTATCCGTATAACATTTACATTGCGCGTTTGGTTCACAAATCCCCTATTTCAAGTTGGATCTGGCAACTCACCCTCGCCGCTTGTTTTGCGTCGTCCCTAACAATTGCGCGCCTAGCCTTTGCGGCTTGTACAGCTGGCGCAAAGTGGCCAACAAGCGTTCTGGCGAATAACCGGCCTGCCAGGCCTGGCCTTCTTCTATGACCAAATGCTTACCATCGCGGAATTTTATGATTAGGGGATGCAAAACTACCCGTATGCTTTGCCACCCCAAACGCACCGGCCGGGCCACGCTCACCCGTTCTTCAACCAAGATATCCTGTATCTGAGCGGTTTTAAATATTTGGGACGGGCCCAAAAAGGGCCGCAGTTGAATTTCTGCTGCAGTAAAAACCAGCTCGCGTTGCTTTTGTTTGAGCTTGGGCAGCGCCGCCGCGATAACCAGCCCCGAGAACAACACCGCCGTCAACGCTATAAAGAACACATCTTCCAAGATGTTTTTGCTGCTGCGCAGCCCCACGCACGTCATGCCGCCCAAGAGGAGCCCGATGATTCCCACCCACGTTCCAACGCTCTGCAAGAAACCCGGCATAAAATTCAAAACCCACGGCAAGCTAATATGCTCTGCCTCGCCCAATAAGGCAACCCTTTGTCGCAAGAGACCGTACAGCTCATAAAAGTTGTCGGTCTCGCGGCTGAACTTGAGAACGCCATCACGGCTCTTGAGAACATAATTGGGCGGCATGTGGGCGTCCTTTTCCTGGAAAGCCACAACGTCGTCATAAGCCATGCGCTGCTCAAATTGAAAATGCCGCACAATGATGGCGTCATCGGTCAGGCTGACGCTGCCGCTGTGCCGCAAAAACCAATAGACGCCCAGCGCGGCAAAAGGGAAGGTAAAGAGAAACACCAAAAGCCAGGTGGCAGCATCTTGCGCAAAAAGCCCGGCCAAGATAAAAGCCACATAACACAACGCCACGACAAGCGCCAGGCTTGCGCCAATGTTCTGAAGCACCGGAGATAGACGGAACACCTTGGGTGTCATGGCATTGTCAAGAGAGCGATTTAGGGCTCTTTATCTTTTTGGTTATACTCGGCCCACAGTTTCTTGAAATCAAACTTGGGCACTCCCCTGGCTTCAATTGAGGCCCGCGCCATTTCCCTGTAGCGATGCTGTCTTTGTTCGGGCGTTTCTTCCTCCTCGGTAAACACGGTCCGGATATCTTGGGCCAAATCTGCCAGGATATTCTGGATATCCGCCTCACCCTTTTCATAGGCCAGGCGCAGCCGGGTGGCCGTTGTTTGAAGCACCCGCTCTATTTGATGAAAAGCAGCCTTGTCGCCGGTAGCCGTATACCAGGCGTATACCTTATCGGGCAGCGCGTCTAGCCTGGGGTGGGCCTGGACGCCGCTCTTTTCCAACTCGGCCCGAAAGGCTTGCACGCGCTCACGGGCCGCCGCCAGCCGCGCCTCATCGCCAGAGATCACGTCACCCAGCAAGTCAGCCAGGGTTTTGACAATGTTATGCAAGCCCAGGCCGCCCAACGCCGGCTCGCGCCTCATCGCCTCGGTCGGGATGCCCAACAGCAACATGGCCAGGTCGCCGGCAGGCTCGGCGGCGGGCTGGTCTGGGGCAACAGTTTCCTCCTCAACAGCGGGCGCTGCCGCAGAGAACCAATCCATCAACGTATTCTTGGCGCCGCTCATAAAATCAAGCGCCGCCGCCTGCATGTGGGCCTGGGCAACCGCCTCAGACACAATCCACTGCGAGGCCGCTTCTGGGTCAACGCGCCAGGCGCGCCCCGTCAACGTGGTCAAGCGCAACTCGCCTTCGGGCAATTCTTGCCCATCGGGAATCAGGTAATAGCGCGACTGCGCAAAGTCTACCCACAAAGACTGCTTACTGTCAATGTTTTTCATAAGATACAGCCTAATATCATCTACCGCAAGAAAGGCAAATCTTGGCCAACTTTAACCTGCTTTTTCCGCAAAAAGAACAACTAGTTCGTTCGGCAGCCTCGTACTCCTTCAAAGTCATCTCGACTGGCGCGTCACTGGTCACATCGCGACCACAATATGGGCAACGCCGGGTCTTTTCCTCGATGAGTCCCAGGCAATATGGACATAAAATGACATTTTCAGGTATGCCTATCGGAAACGCATATTTGTCAGGGTTAGTAATAGGAATACGTTCCGACGGCGGGATCGCTTCTCGTTCCGCCTGTTTTTGCTGCAACACAGCCAAGATGCGCTTTTCTTCATCTGTCAATGTGTTCATTTACGGAACCTCTGTCATATAGATTATACTCTTGCCTGTTGTTGGATCCTTATCCACTCGCAGAACTTTGAACTTGGTGCCTGGCCCAAACAAAATCTCTTTTTCGTGCGGCAACTCTGACAGAAAAGATATATCCCGCCCCTTTGTTGATTGGATCACAAAATTCACATTGCCCGGGAACTGGCTTTGCGAACTGGCACTCGTGCTCGTAAAAGCGTCTTCGGTAACGACCTCGCCAGCCTTGTACTTGGCAAGGACTTCATCCGAGAGCGTCGTTCCACGATATACTTGCCCCTGATAAGGTGGTAGTTGGTTCAACCCCGAAGCGGCCGTTTTGAGATAGCTATCCAATCTAGCCAAATCCTCTGGTTTCTTGGTGCGCAGGGCAGTGTTCAAATCTCTATAGTCGTCGGATGTGTACCCACGAAGCGCAATCAAATCCTCAATGGGAATATTCCCCAACTCTGGATGTTGGGATACGATCCGATTCAACCACGTTTCATATTCCTGGAAGCGAGGGTTCTGCGCAATAAATTGATCTCGAAACTCTTGTCGCTTTTGAGGGTCGCTTAGATACTGAGCCAGTGTTACTTCTTTATCCTGCTGCGGCTCAGAGGGTTTCTTTAATCGCCCCGTATCGGGGTTAAGGCGCATTCCACTATCATAACGATCCGCCAAATCTTGATCAGATAGGGTAGTGTTGGGGTAACGCTCCTTGTAGCTTCTGATGAAATCATCCTTAGTCAATGTTGGGTCGTCCCACGTCTTCTGTGTAGGATGGGTATCCGTCTGCTCATCGCGATCTCGAACTGGCGTCTTTGACTCCGACTCGTCTTCATCATGTTTGCTAGTGCCTGTCTTGCTGGATATGGGATTGCCATACTGATCCACCAATACCACCGGTGACTTGTCTGTGTCTCCCTTGATCGGCTTGCCATTCGAGTCGAGCAGCGGCTTGCCATCTGGGCCATACAGGCCCACCCCCGGCTCGTTCGAATCTTTTGGCTTATCCTTGTCGCCAAGCAGCGGGTTGCCGTGCTCATCCACCAGGCCCCCGCCTGGCTGCTCATCGGGTTTCTTGACCGGCTTGCCGTTCGAATCGAGCAGAGGCTTGTCATCTGGGCCATACAGCCCCACCCCGGGTTCTTCCGACTCGTCTTTGATCGGCTTTCCCTTGGAATCAACCGGCTGACCATCTGGCCCCAGCACGTGCGGCTTGTCCGTTTCGCCGCGAGCCCACTTGCCCAGGTTTTCATAAGCTTCCTGGAGCTTGGACAGTGGGGTGTTGGGCCGGATCGGGTTGCCATCTGCATCGAGGATGACACCCTTTTCCGGCTTTTGGCCGAACGGCTGGCCCGTCTTGGGGTCAATAAGAACGCTCGGCTTGTTGCCAAACCATGTGTCGAACTTGCCTTTGAGCCTGTCTTCGACCTTGGCTTTGTCAAAGCCGGCCTGGACAGCGTTGGTGAGCAAGTTCTCGGCGGCGCTTTCGCCCAAGATGTTGAGCGCCTTTTGGAACGTGAACGGCTCGCCGCTGATGAGAAAGGTCTGGGTCATCTTGGTGACGGTATCGCCCATCGTCCCCATGCCCGATTCAGCCAGGTACTTTTTGAACGAGCCATCCGGCAGTTTCCACTTGTCCAGCAGCGTGCCGGTACCAAAGCTGACCAGCCCCTTGACCAGGTTGTTCAATAGCACCTTGCCGGCCGACTCCCAGGTCAACTTGCCGTCCCAGGCCAGGTCGGCCATATCGGTGACGACGCCGCTGACAGTGTCCACCGCCTTCTTGACCAGGACCTGCTTCCAACCCGTATCGGGTAGCTTGAGGCCCTGGACAAAGCGCCCGCCCACAAATTGCAGCATGCCGTCGAGCGCGCCCATCACGGCGTTCTTGAGAAGGTTCTTGGTGATCGGCTCGCCTTCGGCCCAGTTGTTGATCATGCCCTTGGCCACGCCGCCCAGCGCGCCAATGCCAGCCGCCAGCAACAAGCCCAGTCCCAGCCCAACGCCAGAAGCCACCAGCGCAGCGATGGCGACCGCCACCACCACGGTGATGATAATCACGGCTATAAAGGCGACAACTTTCTTCCAGGCCGGCTGCACTTTATCGGCGGCCGTGGAAGCTTCTTTTTCAATCTTGCCCGGCAATTCTTGGAGCGACGGGCGCAGGCTATTCTCAAAGTCTTTGGTAAAGCCTTCCATGCCAGACTTGAGGCACTTGGTGATATTATCAGCATCTTGCTGCGCCTGGGTGAGCGCCGCGCCGAAATTGCTCACCGCCTGGGTCGCCCGCTCGTTGACGGCCGTGGTGTGATCGGTCTCTAGCTTGGTAAACGACTCTATTGCGCTTTGCGTCAGCCCAGCCACGTTGGTGGAAAAGTTGGCTGCAATCTCATCAGCCTGGGGCGCCGCTTGCTGCCCAAGCTCACCAAGCGATTGGGTCGCCTGCTCTGCGGTCTGATTGATGGTCTCACCAGACGTTGAAATCTGTGTTTCCAGGCTGGTAGTAGATTCGGAGTACAAGCTGTTAAACTGATCTCTGGCCTGGGCCAAGAATTGCTCCACCTGGGCCGGCTGGGGCGCTGGGATGGCGCGCGCCTGGGCTTCTAGTTCAGAGATGGATTCGTTCAGGCTAGACACCGACTCTTGGACCGATTGCTGCAATGAAGCCTGAGCCTGCTCGGCAGCTTGCTCAACCGCCTGTGTCTGCTGCTCCCCGGTCTGTGTGACTTGTTCTAGCAAGCTGGTCTCTAGCTGGCCCAACGACTCTATGGTAGATGTGAGGCTTTCGTCAACCGCTTGCAATTGGGCTGTCTTGGTGTCCGAAGCCTGGGTCAATGCATTCTGCATAGATTGATCCAGCTCAGTCAGAGCAGCCGTTTGCTCGCCTTCGATCGCCTGCCGCGCCGAATCGAGCTTGGCCGTCAGCTCGCCCTTGACATCAGCGGCGGAGCCTGGCACCTGCCCGCCAATTTCATTGCCCTTGGCTTCAAACTCGCCGGCATATTGCTCAGACACTTGTTGGGCGGCGTTAACTTTGGCCTGTCGCTTACGCTCGTAATAATCCGAGCCTTCAAAGAAGCTGGGTTCTGGGTACGATTCAGCCTGGTACTTGGCCACATACTGCGCGCCAGTGTTTCTGGCCGATTGGGCCATTTGAGAGGCCGCCGTGTGCACAGCCTTTTCGCCATCTGCAACCATCACGTCAATTTCGCCCGACTTGATGGTTTCAATGTTCAGCAGCTCGCCCAGCTTGGTGGTGTAATCTGTCTCGATGCTGGTGCGAGCCGTCTGCGTGGCCGCCTCGATAGCCGTCACTGTGGACGTATACTTGGCGTCAATCTCGCCGCGGGCCGTATCTGCATCGGACTGGGCCTTGGTGCGCGCCTGCTCTATGGCCGCGCGGACAGACTCATTAGCTTGCTCAACCGACGCCTCGATAGTCGCTTTGGCCTGTTGCAGTGTTGGCTCAATGCGGGTGGGGATGGTCTGCGCCATGGCTGCCAGCGAACTGGCCTGAGCAGCGCACTCGGCAACAAATTGGGCGATGAGTTCATTGGATCGTTCTTCGTCTTGCCGCTTTTTATCCTCGATGGGCAGAGTATCCACACCCAAGCCGGCCAGGAGCGCTTGCGGCGAGCCTGGAGCTTTACCTTCGGGTGAAGCCGCAAACTTGGCGCCATCCTTTTCGTGCTGCGCCAACTCGGCCTGGACATTGCCCAACCCTGTCTCAGCCTGCTTGGCTTCATCCCCCACTTGGGCTTTGTCCTGCTCCAGCGCCTCCCCCTGAGTTTTCAGGTTGCCCATTTCGCCCTCAGCCTTGCCTTGCTCTTCGGTCTGGGCCGCATCCATAGAGACCATGATATTCCCCAATTCGGTCTTGGATGTTTCACCCTCTGGCGTGGCCATATCTGCCTGAGGACCGGCCTTAGCTTCTTCCTTGCGCTCCTCACCCTTCTCTTTGAGCTCTCCACTGGCCTTGGCTATCTTTTTGTCGCCAGACTCTTTCTTTGGCGCCTTGCCAGTGCCGCTATCGGCGGGGGCAGATTGCGGGGCTACAGCGGTCGGCGGGGCTACCAAGGTGTCATCACCTTTTTGCTCCTTGCCATCGCCGCCACCCTTTGGGGCTGCTTTGCTGCCGTCGCCTTTGGGACCTTTGTCTTTCTTGGTAGTTGGTGGGGCAGCAACAGTCTCTGCAGCAATATCACCCTTTGGCCCTTTACCATCGCCGCTGCCGTCATCGCCTTTTGGCCCTTTGTCCTTCTCGATAGTTGGTGGGGCAGCAACAGTCTCCGCAGCTACTCCACTACCATCGTCCTTTGGCCCTTTACCATTGTCGCCATCCTTTTGAGTGGTTGGTGGGGCAGCCGCGATCGGTGGGGCTGCCACAGAGACATCACCTTTTGGCCCCTTGCCATTGCCGCCATTTTTCTGGGTAGTTGGTGGAGCAGCAATGAACTGGGTGGCTGCCCCAATATTGTCATCTTTCGGCCCCTTGCCATTGCCACCATCGGCCACGGTGGTCTGGGGCGTGGCAGGAACCGCCACGCCGGCCATCTTTTTATCATCTTCCTGGCGGTGAATCACATTGCGCTTTAGCCCTCCGGCCTGGCCCTGCTGCACCACGTGGGTCAATTCGTGCGCCATAAGGCGGCGTCCGTCTTCTGTGCCGGGTTGGTATTCGCCGTGGCTCATGAAAATATCCGACCCCACCGTATAAGCGCGGGCTTGTAGCTCTTGCGAGCTTTGCGCCGCCTGGGGATCGGTGTGCAAGCGCACGCCGCTAAAATCTGCTCCCATGCGTTCTTCAAAGAAAGCGCGCTCGCCATCGGGCATCGGGTTGCCGCCGCCCTTCATCCGTGTGATCTGCGATTCGACTCCTTCTGGAGCTTGTAGTGTGCCATCGCTGCCGGCCTGGGGCGCGCGGTGAAGCCTTGCGGCCTCGCCCTGATGTTTATCGTCATCGGGCGGCGGGGGCGTGGCCGGGGCCGGCATGCGCACCACCTCGGTGGCTACCCGCTCGGCTTCTTGCTCGTATTGGTCTTCCGGCTCGCTGACCGTAAGCTTGGCCTGGATGTCCGGGCCAACTGCGCGCGCGGCCGTTCGTCCCCGCCCCATAGCGCCAACCAGCCGTTGGGCATGGAGATTGCCCTGCAGGCGATTGATGCTGCGCAGCGCGCTTTGCTGCTGGGCGGGATTGAGGCGCTGCAGCCAGGCCGCCTGACGCTCGATATCGCCGCCGTCAGGGGCTACCCGAGTTTCTTCCGGCGCCAATTCAACTGCAGGCGCTACAGGCTTGGCCTGCTCCTCAAGCTTGGGCTTGCGCTTCTTTTCAATCTGAGAATCTATTTTTTCGCTTTGTTTGCTCATCTTGCCCCCCATTGCGCGCGGCGGCTGCCCGCCACCCCTCGCACTCTTTTGGCTGGGTCATGCTTATTAGAATATCTTTTTGCCCTGAGGAATTTCTATGTGATAAGCGGGATAGGTTGGCGGCAAAATAAACTTGGCAATCAGCCCCACTTCTTTGGCCGCCATGAGCGCCTTGAGAAATTCTGCCGGGTTATTAATCAAATTAGGATCAATATCTATGGCCTGCAGAACCTTGGGATCTTGGCAGTGGGCCGAAACATTCATTGCGCCCAGTTCTTTGATCTTGGTTTCCATGGCCGCGATAATCTGTGGAGTGGGCATGGCTTGCGCCTGCAGCCTGACAAACAAGTCAATCACCATGTTGCCGGGCCGGTCATAGAGCGCCCGCTGAGAGCCAACACCCAGATGTCTAAGCTCTTCAACCATGGCCGTAGCCTGCCGGGCTGGGTCGCGGGTGGTGCTGGTAATCAATGCCCTTTTTTCGCCTGCCGCGCCTAACAGGTCCTTTAATACCTTGAGCGAATACTCGGTGACGGTTGATTTATCGGCATTAGGGCCATAGGCAATGGCAATCTCTTGGAAGATAGCCTGGGCCCTGGGCTCTACTTTTTGAGTGTTTTGTGGCATGCGCGCCCAACTGGGCACCATAATCAGCTCGCCCGCCTGGAACCCCTCGGCGTTTCCCCAGCGCCGTAGTTTCTGTTTGTTGAGCGCCTTGAGGGTTTCGACCAGCACCCCCAGTTTTTTGGCAAGAATCTGCAGTCCTTCACCGATTTTCACCCGGTAGGGCCGCAAGCCCACCAGGGCCGCTTTGGCCGCGGCGGATTGTGCATTTTGTGCAGTAGACACACCCACAGTAGCCGCCTTGGTCTGAATTTCTTCTTCTGCCTTGCGCTGCGCGGGGCTGACGTTCACAGGTTCTTTATCTTCCGCCTGGCGTTGTACGGGGCCGTCGGTCACCTCTTCTTCTTCCGCCTGGCGTTGCGCAGGCCCATCGGTCGCCTTTTCTTCCTCTTCTGCCTGGCGTTGCGCAGGCTTGGCGATCTCGGCGTCTTGCTCTTCTGCCTGCCGTTTGGCAGGCGCGCCACCTTGTTGCACCACATGAGACAGTTCGTGCGCCAACAAATGCTTGCCCGAGCTGGTGCCGGGGTCATACTTGCCCGACGCAAAGTAGACATCTTTACCATGGGTAAAAGCCTCGGCCTCCAAACCCTGGCTAAGCTGGGCGGCCTGGCTATCGGCGTGAACCCGCACCCCGCCAAAGTCTGTTCCAAAGCGGCTTTCCATAAACTCTTGGGTCTCGCCAGGCAAGGGCTGCCCGCCCCCCTTGGCGCTAGACAACTTGGCTTCCACATCGCCACTGGCCTCTAGCTCGCCTCCCTGTGCAGACTTGGTCTGAAGCTCCTCCTCGTGTTCTCGACGCTGAGCAAGTGATTTGGCCTGTAGCTCTTTCTCGTCCTCTTGACGCTGCAAAGACTTGGCCTGTAGCTCTTCTTCATCTTTCTGGCGCTGCAAAGGCTTGGTTGCCAGTTCCTCTTCGTTTTGCGGCCCAGGCATAGTCATCACGCGCTTGGAAGTCTCCTCGGCCTCCTGCTCGTGTTGATCGCCTGGCGTGCTAACCTCTAGCTTGGTTTGGACCGCATCATGTTCTATGCTTCTCACCAGGCGGTCCACATAGCGGTTGCCGCTCAACTGGCCAATTTGCCGCACAGCATCTTGACGCTGCGCGGCCGGCATGTGCCGCAAGAGCGATGCCTGCGCTTCCAGGTTTTTTTCACGCAAGGCCGGGCTGCTGCCGGTGGAAGAACTAGCCTTGGGCTTTTTATCCTTGACAGGCTGTTCTGGCTTGCGCTTGGCCTTTTTGGGGCTGCTCAACTCTGCTTTTTGGATTTGCTTTTTCATTACCCACTCCTTTCGCACTATGCAACTAACACACGGCCCTGTCACTCTTGCGCTCTTGAAAATCGCGTCAGTCTTTGCACTTGAGGCACAAACTGGGGGCATTAATAGACGCGTGGCAATGATTGCCCTCGTTATGCACCCAATCGAACCCGGCGCAGCGAGCCAGCGCGCACAAGCGCGGGTACAAGGCTCTGTTGACCGGGTAGGTCACCAAGTCAATCGAACGCCCCTCAAAATGCTGCGAATACCTGCGGCTAAAGTCTGCCTGGGCCAGGTGGTGCTCTAGCAGCGAATCATAAGCGTCGGTGACAAGCAAGCGCACCTCGCCGTTCCACTCGGCGGCCACCAAATCTCGCAGGGTGGTAAGCGGCATAATCATGTCTGGATGCATCAAAATATCTTCTTCGTCATAGGGAGGCGCTTCGCTCCGAGCGAACAGTATTTCTGGGTCCAGATCGCCCACCAGGTAATAATAGGCGCACGAATCGCGCTGGATACGGCAAACCATTGGCCCAACGGCCTGGTTTTCGGTTTCGGTATAGCTGCCGCTGGCCGAAATATGCAAACCCTCCGGCAATTGCTCCGGCCAGCACCGCGGTATAGCCGTGGGTATAGGCGTGGCTGTAGGATCTGGAATTGCCACAGTCGGCCAAACCATCGGGCGCGGGGTGGGCGTGCGAAAGCGCGTCGGAATGACCCGCACGTCGGCATAAGCTGGCGCGCACGCGCCCAAAAACAGCACCAGCGCCGCCAGACACCCATACTTACATCCATTAACACAACCCCGGTAAAACATATCAAAAATTGGTCGTCTGACAAAATTCACCACGGAGACACAGAGGGCACAAAGAAAATCCAAAAAATCTGTGTGCTCCGCGCCTCAGCGGTAAAAAAATAGAATAACCATCCTATGGATCAACTCTAAAACGCCCGCAGCACCACCGGCAAGTAAATCTGATAGCCGCCGGTAGTAAACTGCCAGGTATATGGCGCATCGGTCAAGGCATTGCCCACCAGGTCATTTGCCGCCGCGATAGTAGCAGTATAGCGAGTTTGGCTGGCAAAGGGAGCGTGACTCACAGTCAACACCGTTCCACTTGAGCTCCACGCAAGCGCCTGATCGCCCACACCGGGTGTAATAGTAAATGCAACACTGGCAGGCTGGATAGCTTCACTAAAAGTAATCACCACAGACGACATCTTGCTAATGTCTACTGCTTCATCGGGCGGACTAACTGCTTGCACGATTGGTGCTTGCGCATCTATCGTGTTAGATGCGGCCGATGTATTGTTGCTTGCGCCTGCATCATCAACGGCGTTGATGACCGCCTGGTTGGTCAGGCTAAAAACGCCGCTGCCAACCAGGCCAACAGTGCCCACCAGGGTGATGACACCACCAACACCTGCCGCCAAGTCTTGCGCCTGCCAGGTATAGCTGGCCCCGCCTGTGGCCGTGACCACCGCCCCAACGGAGGCAAAACTGACATTGGTCAACGTGAGCGGCACACTATCGGTGATGACAATGCCGCCGGCCGTCACCGACCCGCCATTAGAAAATGCCAGCGTATAGGTGATCCGTCCGCCTGGAGCAACGAGAGCTGGCGTTACTGCTTTGACAATGCCCACATCGGCAAAAGCCGCTTCGTAGGCGCCCATATCCACAATAGGCGCTGGGCCAATGCCGGTATCGGCGATTGAGGCAACATCCAGAAAGCGCGGATTGCCCGCCAGGTCGAACGGCAGAGTCTCTGTGATGATGCCGTCGCCGTCCAAGTCGGCCGTGTCGGTGATGACGGCGGTATTGTCCCCGGCGTCAATCGCGGGCGAGCCAGGCTGCAGGCGCAGATCGCCGCCGGCGATGTCCACAAACTGCGGGTCGGCGGTGAGGAGATGGTCACAGGTTGCCCCGGCCGGGCAGCCATCTTGCACCAGGCTATGGCGAATGGTAGGCGCGTCGCCGGAGGCATGAACGAATTGATCCATCAGGTTGCTGTACAAAATGCTGCCGACCACCATTGGACTACCACTTGAATTAGAATTATATACGCCTCCCCCACTTGAGGCAATATTGCCGCTCAAGCTGCCATTGATTAACGTAAAGCTACCTGTATCATTTAACATTCCGCCGCCAACCGAACCGGCCACATTATTCTTGAAGAGAATATTGATCATCAGCACAGAGCAAGTATTATCCCAACTGGCAATTCCGCCGCCTACTCCACCGACGGCCTGGTTGTTATCAAAAACCACATTAACCAATGTCGGGCAACTAAAGGAATTCGACATTCCCCCACCCGAGGTAGTATCGTTACCATGAAAGACGACATTGACCAGCAGCGGATTGCTATACACAGAGTTTGCTATTCCACCACCATAATTGGAAGCAGCATTGTCGCTAAAAATGGCATTGCGCAGTGTGGGACTGCCGCTGATATTTAACATTCCACCGCCACGCTTGTTGTTACTACTTGCCCCATCAGCATATCCACCCGTAATAATAAAACCATCCAGCACAGCCGTGCGGGTCACGCCGCTGCCTGTAACCACGTGGTACACATTGTCGGTCACAATACCGGTCAGGCCAATGTCGCCGCTGAGAGTGACGACGTGGGTCGCCCAGTTGCGCTGGCTGCGCTGCGTCTCGGTCGCCGCAAAGCCGCCGTACAATGCCACGTCATTTTTCAACTGGACTGTGGCTGCGCGGTTCGTTCCCGCCGTGGGCTTGTACACGCCTTCCGCCACCCAGATTTCGGCCCCGGCCGTGGCAGTGAGCAGCGCCGACTGCAAGTCGGTAAAGGCATCTGTCCAAGACAAGCCAGTGTTAGCGCCGCTGGCGTCGGCATCTACATAGATGACGCCAGCCGCCCGCGCCGTAGGCAGTGGAGCAGCGCTGGCCGCCCAGGTCGCTGCCAAAACAAGCGCAGCCAGGCCGCAAAAGGCTGGGAGCAAGATTAAAAGGAATCGTCTGGTCTGCATAACCTCAGTCCTTGCGATGAGCTGGTGGATAAAGGCGCAAAATTCTGTCTTTATCAACAGCGATGCTTGATAAATTGCCATTCCAGCCAGGCAACATTTTTGGAATTGCGCACAGCAGGTCATCGGCAGCGCCGATAGGCAATTGGTATCTCCCCATTGTGAACTGGAGAACAGCAATCACCGTCAAGGTTGTGCGCGCCAGGGGGCTGTTGCTCGCTGCCCCATCATTAACCATAAAGTCAATCAGCCGCGCCGTCGTGTTGGGAGTTGTTGATGTGTTGTTGTACGTGACCGTGCGCAATACAGCCTGGAAATCTGCCACTGCCGCTGTCCCAGTTGGGTCAATCGTCAACACACCCGTGCCTGAGTTGTAACTGATGGCCCCCGCCCCTATCGCCCCAGATGGACTCGCTGCCAACACTTCAGCCGTGCCATCCTGCAAGTTGGTGATGGTCACTGTCGCAAGATCAAGCGTGGTGTTATCTACGTCGCTCACCGTCATGTCACTATCTTCGATATTCACCGCCCCACCACCCTCTGTAAAGGTGGTCTCATAATGAATATCTCCGCCGCTGCCATCCAGGTCAACCACCGGACGGTCATTGACCGCCGCCACCGTCAAGGTTGTGCGCGCCAGGGGGCTGTTGCTCGCTGCCCCATCATTAACCATAAAGTCAATCAGCCGCGCCGTCGTGTTGGGATTCTCAGACGTGTTGTTGTACGTGACCGTGCGCAATACAGCCTGGAAATCTGCCACTGCCGCCGTCCCAGTTGGGTCAATCGTCAACACACCCGTGCCTGAGTTGTAACTGATGGCCCCCGCCCCTATCGCCCCAGATGGACTCGCTGCCAACACTTCAGCCGTGCCATTCTGCAAGTTGGTGATGGTCACCGTCGCAAGATCAAGCGTGGTGTTATCTACGTCGCTCACCGTCATGTCACTATCTTCGATATTCACCGCCCCACCACCCTCTGTAAAGGTGGTCTCGTAATGAATATCTCCGCCGCTGCCATCCAGGTCAACCACCGGCCTCATATTCACAAGAGTGTTTGTTGTGGAAATATTGTTGCTATAGATCAAGTCAGGAATAGTTGAGCTAATTTCTGCTGTGTTGTCAAAGCTTATCTTATAGGAAGGCGCACTGACCACAATGGTAATATAAGCCGACGCTGGTCCGACATCCAAACTGTCCAATGTGCAAGTGACATTGCGATAAACAGGTGCATAAGAACATGCCCAAATACTGCCTGTATAAACTCTGATATACGATACTTCGTCCGGCAATGTATCAGTCACTCTGACCATGCTGGCCACACTTGGTCCTGCGTTAGTGATGCGCAGCGTATATGTCAGCCGTCCCAATGCCACCACTGGGTCAGGATAATCCGACTTGGTAATAGCCAAATCAGCGTGCGGCTTGACCGTCGTGGTGATGCTGGCAGTATTGACAGGCGTTGGATCGTAGGAAGTGGAAGTGACTATGGCCGTATTGGTGATGGTAGTCAGGACATTTACCACCGGCGCAGTGATGACAATCGTAATATCCGGCGCGACGCCCTGCGCCAAGCTATCCCGCGTGCAGACTACCTTGTTGCCACTGGCGGGATTGCATATCCACCCTGTGCCGCCTCTGCTCTTGAGGTAAGAGTCCGCTGGCAACTCGTCTGTCACAATGACGCCTGACGCCAGGCTGGGGCCGGTGTTGGTGACCCGTAGCGTGTAGGTGAGCGGGTCGCCCGCCCACACTTCGTCAGAGGAGACGCTCTTGCCAATGGACAAATCGGCCCTGATATTCACCAACGTAGCCATGTCGGCAACATTATCGCCAGGATTGTCTGCCGGGTTGCCTTTTACTATAGCCTGGTTGAGGAGCGTGCCTGTCATCTCAGCCGACACAGTGACCGGGATGGTGACAATGACTTGGTTATAAGAAGGGATAGTAGCCAGGTTGCAAATAACCCGAGGCGGACCTGACCAGTAAGTGCAACTCCGGCCAGTGGGAGGCGAGATGGAGGCAGAGATAAAGGTCACGCTCATAGGCAGCGTATCCGTAAGCCACACTCCAGTCGAGTTCATAACGCCTATATTGCTCACTACGAGCGTGTAGGTCAGCCGCTCGCCGGCAAACACCTCTGGCGCGGCAGTTTTGTCCAGCACCAGGTTGGCGGTAGGGGCGACGATAGTTGTTGTTGTGCTGCTATTATTTGCCTCAACGGGGTCAGTTTCACTACCGTCGGCCAAAGCAGTATTTGGGATCGTTCCACCAATGTGCAACGGATCAACGACAGTCTGGAGCGTCACCGTGGCGCTGGTGTGCGGCCACAAATCGCCCAGATTGCAGAGCAATGTGTCACCAGCATCACAGGTGCCCTGGCTGTATTTGAGCGAGCCAAGGCCCTGCTGGTAAAGCTTGGCAATATCGGGGCCTGTCAACGTCCGCGAATAAACGACCACATCGTCCAGATAGCCGTCAAAGTGGTCCGAACCTAGACCATTTCCAACAGTAAATGGGTTAGTACCAGAGTAAATGTAAGGGTCTATACTAGATTGACTAATCTCTAAAACCCCATCACGGTAAAGAATCCTGGTATGGTTGGCCACATTATATGTGCAGACCCAGTGATGCCATTTGCCATCAACATCATTATGTGTTGACGTTTCAAGGTAATTGCCATTATAAAAGCTGCACCTAAACTTGTCGCTTCCACCATCGTTCCTGTACCCCATGTAAAATCCCTGGTTGAGGGTTTCTATGCCTTGGCTGACGGCATAATCGTAATTATTGCTTGAGGTACGCTTGGACCAAAAAGCCACGGTAAAAGAAGCATTTGCCAGCGGGAGAGGCTGCGCTGTAACCAGCTCCTCGTCATTAAAGAGCAACGCCCTTCCATACTTGCCAGAAGAAGAAGATACCGGGCAAGTGCCCGCACAAGACACGTTGTTGCCATGTCCTGAAGAATCAAGCCATGGTTGGCCTGTCTCTTCAAAGTGCAGCACCATCATGGTATCAGAAAGATTATGCGATACCTGGCTCGGCAATATATCAGTCAGCATTATATCGGCCGCGCCGCCAGGCCCCCAGTTGGTCACCACAAATGTATAGGTGAGATAGTTGCCGGCCACGACGACGCCGGGCCAGGCTCGCTTGGTCACCGAGATATCGGCCGTGGCCGAGATGATAGTGGTGTCGCTGAGCTCATTGTTGACAGGATTGGTATCCACCTCCTGGCTGCCCACCCGGGCCGTGTTGACAAGCGGATTCCGGTCAAACACGCCCACGGGCATGGTAAAGGCCAGAGTATATCCTTTAAGGGGTAGTATGTCAGGCAAAGCGCAGGTTAGGGTCACGCCTACCTGAGCGCAAGTTACGCCAGAGGGCGGGCTGATCGTTGCAGTCAAGGGCAATGTATCAGTCAGTTTCACGCCCATGGCCCGCGATGGCCCATCATTAGTGATAACGAGCGTGTAGGTCAGGCTCTTGCCGGCCAAGACCTCGTCGGCCGGCAGGCTAGATTTGACGCCCCACAGGTCAACCTGGGCAAGCACGCTCGAATTGACCTGGGCAGTGTTTGGATAGACCCCCGGATCGGCTTCATCAGCATCCACACTGGCATTGTTATGGAATGGATTTCTAAGCTCTGGGACCACCCTCGCCCTGACCGTAACCGCAGGATGCTGCCCAGGTAACAAAGAGTTCCACGTGCAAGAAACAAAAGTAGACGTCCAGTCACAATCTTGCTTGGAAACTGACATGATGATCACGCCTGAAGGCATCGTGTCAGTCAGATGCACATTGGTGGCATTTGATGGGCCTACATTCGTAATAGACAGGGTATAGGTCAAATCTTTCCCGGCAACCGCCGGCGCGGGCCACGCTGATTTAGAAACCCATAAATCGGCCGCAGCACTGACCAAAGTGGTAAGGGCAGGTGTATTGTTGCCAAGGTCGGGATCGTCTGCGACGCTGCTGGTGATAACGGCTGCATTGTACAGTGGGTTCCTGACGCCAGACCCTACCTTCACCACTATAGTGACGGGAATGGTCGCCTGCCACGCCACGCTGCTCCACGCGCAAGTGACGATGTTAGAAGGCGCCAGGGCGCAACTGGTTATGGGCTTGACCGAGCTAAACGTGACATCCGAGGGCAGCGTGTCGGTCAACCTCACATTGCTGGCCGCCGAAGGCCCGTCGTTGTGGACAACAAGCGTATAGGTCAAGAAATCGCCGGCTATCGCCGCCGCAGGTGCGCTGGTCTTGGACAATTCCAAATCAGCCACCATGCCCACCGCCACAATTGCGCCCGTCTCATTATTGCCAACCTCAGGGTCAAGCTCGCTGGCCGCCAAGTTGGACGTTACAGCCGAAGTAAAAGTAATCGGCAGGCTGGCGTACTGGTCTACGTGCACCGAAAGGGGAACAGCCACGCCAAATCCGGCCGCCAGGCCGCCCCACGTGCAAGTGACAACATGGTTAACCCCATAACAATGATTAGTAGGCAGCCCGACTGGAACAACGTTCGAGGGAAATTTGCTGGTCAGCGTCAGGCCGGTAGAATTTGAAGGCCCGTTGTTGGTGATGGCGAGCGTGTAGGTCAGATTGCTGCCCGCAACCGCCTTTTTGGGCGCAACGCTCTTGAGGGTCACCGACAAATCGGTGTGCACGACAACTCGGGCAGGAAGAGTGCAGTCATTGTCCTCCAGGTCATACTCTAGCGTATTGCCTGTTATGATAGCTGTATTTGATATCCCCCCTCTGGTTTCGGGGGTGGTTTTGCCAACAACCGTGAGCGCCTCGACGGTTCTGGCATTCAACTGGCTCTTTTCGCAGATGAACGGGTTGGTAGTTGTAACACAGTTCCAACCACTGGCGCTAGGAGTAACCGATTCAAGGATAATCTTTGATGGCAACTCGTCCGTCACAACCACATTGACAGACGGCGACGGCCCAGCGTTCGAGACGATGAGGGTATAAGTCAAATAATCGCCCGCCACAGGATAGCCAGGCTCTACAGACTTGCCAATAGACAGGCCAGCCAGGCCGCACTGGGCCATGTAAAGTCCGTGCAAAGAATTTTCGTCAGAAGAAATAAAAGCCAGGCTGCCCCCGCCAGAGCTGATCGCCGGCTGGGTGCCGGGCGGCCCAAGATAAACCGGGCTAAGGCTAGAGTAGACCTTGTCGTAAAAGATAATGCCGTCATTATCGGCGGGAACATAGGCAAAACGGGTGCCGTCGGTGCTGAGCGAGGGCCGGTCGTTATAGCCAATAGAAGTAGAAGTAGCCTGTGTAAATTCAATAAAGCCGGCGCCTATCTGCGCCAGGAACACTTCCTGGTTTCCGTCAGCGTTTTCGCCAGTCAAATCCAGGTTAGACACAAAGGCGATATAGTTGCCGTCGGCGCTGATAGAGGGTTGGTCGCTCACCGTGCCGCTAATTGGCGTGACATTCGTAATTACGAACGTGCTGCCGCTCACCCAACTGGCCATGCGGATGCCCCGGTCAAAGCCGTCATCATACACAAAAGCTATTCGCTTGCCATCAGCGCTGACCGAAGGTTGGTCGTGGGTGCCCTGGCCAGTTGCGGTCACCTGGGCGCGCGTGATTGTGTAATCAGCGCCAATCTCGGCCAAAAACACCTCCATGTTGCCATCGCTGTCAGAAATATAGGCAACGTGGCTGCCGCTGGCGCTGAGCGACGGCAAGATGCTAACCCCTTTGGTGGTTGAGGTCACCTGGGTGATTTTCACGCTGCCGTCAACGGCGCTGATGTCGGCGATAAGGACCTCGAAATTCCGGTCCCAGTTTCTGGGTGGAACCAAATCGCGGTCAGAGAAAAACGCCACCCGAGAGCCATCCTCACTGATTGAAGGCGCCAGGTTAAACCCTCCCAACACGCTGCCGGTCGAGCTGGACACCTGGGTGAATTTGACGCCCGAAGTCAGAACATCGGCCACAAAAATTTCAATATTGCCATCGCGGTTTTGCGCGCTATCGGCCATGTTGCTGGTAGACCAGAAAACGATGCGGTGCGAGCCATCGGCCATATCGGCTATGGCCGGCTGGCCATTAATGCCCCCCACGCTAACAGGGGTAGGAGTAGTGCACAAGGTCGCAGCCAGCGGAAAAAGCGGCGCGGCGTTCTTGGCCGGGGAATTGAGATCTTTAGGATTTTGAGGTGACGGGTCACCGGGATGGATGAGATTCTCTACTTGCTCTGCCGCTTGAAGCTTGGGCAAGAAGGCCGCCTCAGGTAAGCTTGTCTCCGTGGGCAATTGGGCCGCCGTAGCGTATGACAAAAGCAAGACCAAACCCACAATCGCCCCAGCCACCGAGAGGATTAGCTTGGGCAGCCCACTATTTACGCTAGTTCCTGTTGGGAAAGTCAGTCTGTTGGACATAATCGGCTCACTTTCCATTCCGCATAACAAGCGGGAGATATGTCTTGTAGGGCAATGGATTCCCGACTTGGATGATGGCCGTTGCCACCGCCTCTCGGGTGGTGGGGCAAGGCTTGCCCGTTACCGTCATGACGACGGTGTAAAAATCGGCTGTGAGATAAGTATGATTGACCTCCTGCCCCGTTGTCGTAATTCCATCGCCAAAATCCCACACCCAAGACAAAGACTCATAGCCATTGTTAGGCCTGACCCGTCCGGTGAACTCTGTGTCAATATTGGGCCAGGGATGGGCAGGATTGGTTGTGAAAGATGGCAACTCGGGCCAGGTGCAAGTGGTGGCCCTGATGCGGAAAGGCGGGCTGATGGCTGTGTATGAAGTCTCTTGCACCGGGCCAGTGGCGTGTTGGTAAATAATACGGACCCGAAAGCGGGCGTCGTTGCTAATGGCCTGGTCCAGTAATGCGTTCCAAACAAAAGTTTCTTCTTGCCCCAGGCGCGAGGTTTGCGTGATGGGCTGGGGCTGCGAACCAATAGGCCAGAAAGAAGCCGTCTTCCAAGTGCCGGGGCTGCCGCCCTTTAACGAATACTCGTAGCTGGTCTGCAAAATTTGGGCGCCGGTGAGAGTGGAGCCGGCCACCAAGCGCGTCTCGGTGGGATCAAACACCTTGAAATGAACCGTCACCGTTGGCAGCATAAAATCGCGCGGATAGGCCAAGAGTTCAGAGGAAGAGTAAAAGTAAGCGTCTTCTGTTTGGCCCGGCCGCTCGATAGACAGGTAGAGTGAGTTGTTGGCCAAGGGAATGGTAGGCGTGAATATTTTTGGATCCAAATGCGAGGGCATTGCCAGAGTATTTTCATAAAAGCCATTCTGCCCGCTCGCGCTCGACTGGCTAATGGCCAGGTCCAAATCGCCGTCGTTATCGGCGTCGCCCCAGGCCACACCACTTGTGCGATAAGCCGCCTCTGACGTCCAGTTCCACAGCAACTGCGGCGAGCCGGGGATGCTGCTATAATTGACATAGACCTGGTCGGGCTGTCCATCATTGCCCACAGCCAGTTCGGGATAACCATCGTTATTCCAGTCACCCCAGGCCAGGCTGGTGGTCTTGTTGATCATCGGCGAGGTCCAAACGGGTGACGCGCCGAAACCAGCGCAAGCGCCGCCGCTCAAAGCCTGGTTTTCAAAAATGTTGTTCGGCTGCCCATCATTGCCCACGGCCAGGTCGGGGCAGGCGTCATTGTTATAGTCTGCCAAAGCTACACTGGTGGTTTTAGACAAGAAAGAGGAATGCCAAGCCAGGCTAAAAGTATTATTTCGATTGTTCCTGTAAGCGCGGGTGTTTTGCTCATAACTGCCGACGACAAAATCCAGGTAACCATCGGCGTCATAGTCACCCCAGGCCAGGCTGCTGACATTGCCCGTCTCGGCTGTTTCAAAAGTCGCGCCGGTTGTAACAAACCACGGGTAAGCGCCTTGATTGAGATAGAGTCGGACAGGCCCACCCGGACTTCCGACGAGCAAATCCAGCCAGCCGTCATCGTTTGCGTCTCCCCAAGCCACCCGATTGTACTGGCTGCTCGGCGCGCTAATCGTCCAATCAGGCGGATTGTTGTTAAGCGCAGATGTGTTGAGGTAAACAAAACCATTTGAAGATACGCCAATAGCGACGTCTAGCAAACCATCCCGGTCGAGGTCGCCCAAAGCCACACTGCGATTGTCTAACCCACCGGCCCCTAGAGAACTCCACTGGGAAAAAGTGCGGCTCGAATCGTTATAGTAGAACCGGCTGGGCACCACGCCCCCGCCGCCCACGCCGCCGCCGAACAACAAGTCTAGCGTGCCTTCGCTATCCATATCGCCCCAGGCCACGCTATTGGCTGGAAAAGCGCCTTGAGGCAAAAGTGTCAGGGTTGACGACAAATTAGGCGTCGAGGCGGAAAAAAGCAAGCTGGGACCGTCACGATTGCTGAGCGCCAGGGCCGGTTCGCCACGCGGGTTGATGTGGACGCTTCGAATGCTCCAAATCTGGCCTTTGATTTGGTCAACCGACAACTGCGCCATTTGCGAAAACTTGCCGTTGGCATAGCGATATACCTCGGGCGATGAATCGGCCACAATCAAGTCTAGCTGCCCGTCTCCATCGTAATCATCCCAATCCACCGCCAGCGGCTTCATAAAAGAGTCGGCGCGGATAGTAGCGGCCAGCGCAAAGCCCCGCTTGCTATATCCGCATTGGACGCTGCACGGCTGATTGTGGTACACGCGGGCCTCGCGCTGAAGGGGCAAAGCTGCCGCCAGGTCCAAATAGCCATCTGCATCGTAATCGCCCCAGGCAAAATCATACGGGAAAAAGGCGGGTGAGCGGTCAACGACGAGAGAGGTGTCGCCAGACATCGACGGCGCCATAAATGGGTTGGTAATCGTAATCACTCCGCCATCACGCCCATTTTTATAGAGCAAGAGATTGTTGGGGAATGTGCCGAGCACCAGGTCGAGGTCATTGTCATTGTCAAAATCGCCCGAGCCGGTAGCCGCAGCAGCAGCCCGTGAAAGGCAGTCATCATACGCAGGCTCGATGAAACTGGGGTCAGCGAGGTTGCGATTGTTCAGGTACAAGCGAACAGGGCACGTAGTGCTAAACGTATTGGTGCCGGCCACCAGATCAACAAAGCCATCTCCATCGAAATCGCCAACGGTTAACCGCACCAATTGAAAATCTGAAGCAAATTCCGTCCTCCTGGCTGTCCTTATTCCTCCCTTGGCGTCCAGCTCAAAGCTATAAACATAGTTCTTGCCCACAGTAACAGGCGTGCCATCCACGCTGTCGCCCACCACCACCAATTCCAAGCGGCCATCATTATTTAGATCGGCCCAGCGCACGCCATAGGATTGTCTGGTGTCTCCCCAACTTCGCGTCAACTGCCCCTGGTTGTTGCGGTAGACAGTTGTTCCCAGCGAAGACCCCATTGCCAAATCCAACTGACCATCGTTGTTAAAATCCCCCCAATCCTGGCTAAGGGTGCCTCCAAAATCTTTGGAGAGCCAGGTAGGCACAGGCGATATGCTAGGCTGGCCGGTTTGCGCGGCAAGAAGACGGACGGTGGTTGCCGTTTCATTGCTGGCGTCTGGAATGCCAATGCCGCCTTGATTGTACGCAACAAAGGCCTGGTTTCGAATGATGGTGCCATCGGCCTGCCCCAAGACCGTGCCCGTAAATACCCGGTAAACAGTGGCCCCAGGCGCAAGCGATTCGATGGCCCAACTAACCTGGCGGGTCACTGTAACCACAATGAGATTCCCCACAGCATCACGAAAGCTCTGGGTCTCGACGATTCTGCCGCAATTATCGCTACATTCAATGTCGTACAATACATCCGTAGGCAATACATCCGCAATTCGAATGTCAGTAGCCGGGGTGATGGCGCTCGTATTCCTGAAAAGGATGGTATAAGTAAGCTCGCCTCCATTGAACACACTGGATGCGGTTTGCTTCTCAATGGACAAAATTCCCATATTAGCCATCGGGCTCAGAGCGCCGGCCTCTATCAAATCTTGAATCCAGCTTGGCCAGGCGTCGTTCCCCTGGTCAGTCACAGCCGGTTCGGAAACAGCGGGCTGCGGTATAGGCAATGATGGTTGGGGCAGCAAGGCCGGCAGGCTGGCAGGCGCGGACAACATTGAGCAAGCGGGGCTATACCAACTCTCTGGGCTGGGGTCGGTTTGAATCGGGCTGCCTGTATCGGGATCCAGGTAAACAGCCACAACGTAATACGCTTTTCCACACGCCGGCAGTTCTGCATCTTGCCACTGGCGCGCCGTTTGCGCCAATTGTGATTCATCGGCCACCAGATCAAAACCGTAATTAGCCTGCGACAAATCAGCGCGGTACACCCGAAAGCCAATGATTTGGCTTTGATATTGGAGGTTGTACTGCCACGCAATCATCAAGGACGCGGCTTCTCCCTCGCCGCCGACATCATAAGGCGGAGGTATAACTGGCAAATCCACCTTCGGCGCAATTTGTGGCGCAGCGAGAGACATCGGCGCTGGCGGCAAAAAAATCTCTGTGGATGCTGGTAGAGTTAACGAGGCTGGCGGGTTGGCAAGCGCAGACTGCGCCAGTTCCGCTTGCGCTGGCAAGCTGTCTGCGTCAGGGTACCCTGGCGCAGATTGCGCAGTCAGGCTCCACATTGCCAAAACAACCAGCGCCAAAGCAATACCCATCGTTGTCAAAATACTGACAACAGACCTAGAACGTGCGCGCTTCATATTGCCCTCTGTCGCCTTTGCATTATTCAAAAATCTCAATGCGCCCTCAATTCTATCAATCCAATACCCCTTGCCCGCAATCATGGACTTGAGCAAGCGGGGCTATACCAACTCTCTGGGCTGGGACTGGTTTGAATCGGATTGCCTGTATCGGGATCCAGGTAAACAGCCACGACGTAATACGCTTTTCCACACGCCGGCAACTCTGTATCGCTCCAGTCACGCGCCGCTTGATCCAGCTGAGACTCATCAGCTACCAGCTCAAAAACGTAATCGGCCTGCGACAAATTGGCGCGATACACCCGGAAACCAATGATTTGGCTTTGATATTGGAGATTGTATCGCCACGTGATAATTAGCGGCGGAACTCCGCCCACGCCGCCCGAACCACTCACATCATAAGGCGGAGGAATAACAGGCAAATTCACCACCAGCTCGATTACCCTATCTACCCGCCCGGTTGGGTTTTGCGCGCTAAGCCTGTATAAACCCGAGCGTTTGACCTGAACAGTCTGAAAATTTTCTCCCTCCGGAGGAGCATCAACACTCATAAACGTCACAGTGGACGCATACCTTATAAACCAGCGGAACTTGACCAGGGCATCTTTTCTAACCAGATAAGTGGCGGCCACTCCCTGAGTGCTAGAAATTGGGACCACATCGCTTGGCACGGGCGGCGATTCGCCGCTTTCGGCCAAGAAATAAACAATTTGTGGCGCAGGCGGTGTGGGCGTTCCTGTTGGCGGTGGCGGTGGCGGAGTCCCGGTGGCCGTTGGCTCAAGCACCGTCAATTGTTGGAGCTTGCTGTTGCTCAAGTCACCATTATAGGCGGTTAGAATAAACGTGGAGGATTTGGTGGCGAATATCGTAACGGTGCCCGTAGGAGATTGCCCAGGCATTATCCCATAGTCTGGGCTATTAAGCTCGATATTGGTGTACGCGCCTTTGACCAGCCAGGTCAATTTGACTGAGGACGCCTCGGTGCTGCCGCGCACCACCTGCTGAGGCGAGATCGTAAAATACTCGATAACAGGCGCTTGCGGCGTTGGCGTGGGCGAAGGAGCCGGTGTAACATACACTTGGCGGGTCGCCCGCACAATGTCCCCTGCGTCGTTAGAGCCCTCCAAGAGATAGTTTGTATTTTCCATGGGGCGATGGGCTACTTCGTGTTTCGCCGGAAGGTTGGCTCCAACGCCGCTAATAGACACCGTTTTCACGTTGGCCACCTCCCAGGCCAACGCCACCGGCGTGCCCTGAATAACTATATCCGGATTGGCAAAAAACGCTATGATGTACGGCGTGGCCGGCGGGGGGGGGATGACCTCGATCTCTAAATCTTTTTGCACGCTGGTATAGCGATTCCTGCCCACCAACGTGTATTTGATATTGATCTTGGGCGCATCGGAATAGCGGCCCAAACTTCCCGATAGCGGTTGCGCCTGGTTGTTGATCACCAACTCTGACTCGGCTGTGTAGCTAAGCACCCAAGACAACTCGATCGTCTCGCCGGCGTAAATGGTGAGTTTCTCACTGGTCGGCGAAGTGATGGTTCGCCCATCTGGCATGCGCACCTGGAACAATGCCTCGACTTGCACCGGCGTCACAAGCACCCTCACTTGCTTATTGGCTCTAAGCTGGGGGATAACTTTGGATATCAGGTTGTCGGCCCATAGGACAAAGATAGTATCCAATGATTCTGGATCAATCGTCACATTTCCCGTATTCGCCGTCACAGCACCAATTAGTGGATCAATCTTCCACTCGGTCACAAAGGGAGACGTATGCCAACTAAGCGCCACCGGCGTTCCGGCAATGGCAGTCACCTTGACGGCTATCCCATTGGCTTCAAACTCGCTAATTTGTGGCCGGGCAAACCAAACACATAGAGTCACCATCAAGAGCACAAAGAGCGCCACGAGCAAGGGGCCAATCGGTGGCACGCGCTCCAATTGCCCCTGCACCGAACGCGGCACCTGAGTGCCTTCCATCGGCCTGGTTGTCGCAGTGAAGGAAAAAGCCCGCTTGACTCCAAACAACGGGTTACTCTGGGGTGTGATGGTGATAGGCACAGTCAGGGCAGTGTCCGATTCCAGGCGCACCTCGGCCTGTTGGGCCTGACTGGCCTCCTCGCCCGGCACCTCAAACTCGAACGTGCACGCCTGGCGGGTATCTTGGGCGCTGATAATATAGCTGGCAGGGCTGTTGCCCTTGTTGGTCACCATGATTTCAGCTCGCCCAAAAGCTTTGCGCCACCGGAGCATCTGTTCCTTGGGAACCAGCTCGCCGATGTTGAATTGGTAGTAAGGCTTGATGGTCAAAAGAGCGTTTTGCCGGCTGAAATGGCCGGGGTATTCGGGCGAGGTCACCGTAATGGACAAAGGATGCCGGCCGGCATGGCTGCTGGGCTGCCTTGGTGGCGTGATAGAAACAGTTACGGTCGCCCGCTGTCCAGGGTCAAGCTTGACGGCATAGTCTTCGGGCTTGATTTCTCTTTCTTCACCCCGCGCCTCGTAATAGACCTTGATATCCCAATGCTCAACTTCGGGGCCTTCAACTTTTACTCCAAACCAGGCAACATTCAAGCCGCCATTGGTAATCGTCACATTGTAAATAGCTGTCTGCTCTACTTCCAAAACCCAATCGCGCGGGGGGAGCTCGGTGATAATCAGCTCCTCTGCAGAGCCCTCAAACATGCCCAGCGGTTCCGTTAGGATGGGCGCTTCTGCCGGGCTGATACGAGCGGTCTCGCCTGCATCTGCCAACACCGCGACCGGCAGCTGGGTCCAGTCGGCAGGCTCTGCCCGCGCCACAGGCTCAACAGCCATGGGCGGCGGGGGGGCGGCTGCTCCACTCTCCACCAAGACGAGGGTGTGCCCATCTATTGTCAGCGTGCTCCAGGGCCGCAACTCGTGAAATACGTTGGGAGACAGGCGCTGTCCATTGAGCGTTGTTACCCCCTCTTGAGTTAACAGCATAACCCGGCAAGGCTCTTGCCTATGATCCACCATAGCATGGAATAGCGCCAGACCCGGGCTGTCAACGATAACGTCATTATCATGGTGCCGCCCAATATTGGTCAACCCCCGCTTTGGATCTAGCGCCTCAAACTTGACCTTGCCGCCTGGATCAATAATTTCTAGCTGGTATTTTGTGGACGCCATATGTCCTCCATCCGGCGCGCTCGTTTTCTACACCCACATGCCCAAAATAAACAGAGTTATTGCAGCAATCAATACATCGACAAAGACGGGTAAAAAGCGAAAGTAATAGGGCAATTCTTCAATCTGTATACTTGCCTTCTCAGCCACTTCTGCGGCGGCGGCTTGTTCAGCCGGCCTGGAAATCACGCTAAAGTGATAAGCCTCTGTTCGCTTAGAAGGATGAATGGGGCGGACGAGCAGGTTCACCCGGAGGGTCTCACCGGCTTCGACCATTGGGGTTTGAGACCATATCTGCTTGACCGTGCCATAAACTAGAGCCGCCCCTTGAGCTGGCTGGTCTTGGCTGGCTGTGGGCGAAGGCGCGCCCGAAGAAAACTGGGGCGGCTGAACCTTGTCTGTCCCCTGCTTCAATTGTCCCACCTGCCGAACCGTCCCCCCCATATGGCGCATGCGGGCGCCTATCGGCAAGCCTAGCGAATACAGCACATCGCCAATGGTGCCAAAGATGTTGAGCAAAACTCCTCCAGTCTTGGCCGCCTGGCCCGTGCGATCACCGCCAGAACCAGATGAATCTTTGGCCGGCTCCCCTCCTCCCTGAGCCACAGCCGGTTGAGCGGCCAGGACAGTAGGATCAAGCACTTTGACAACTTCGGTATGCTGATTCAGCGCAACCCCATTCAAGCGAAATTCGAACTTGAGCGCCCCCCCTAGGTCTTGGGCGCGCACATCATAGCGGCTGCGACTATTGCCTTCATTGCAAATTTCCAAATTGCGCTCTATTTCTTGCTTTCTTTTGTTCGATCTCCCAAACACGTGCCAGGCCAAGAGCGCAAGCAACACTGCGCAAGCAATAATAACTGCCCCTATGGCAATCCTCGCCAACATGGGCAACTGTTGGATAACGGACCTTGCAAGCATGATATTCAAAAGATCTAGTCCAGGCATGACTCTAGCTCCCATTCAGTCATTGGGCTATTCCCGCCAGACGCAGTGTGTGGCGATAAAATGGAAGAACCCTGATCGTCTGGCTCACCTCGGCCATTTCGTTTGGATATGATTCGGGCGCAGTCGCCCGAACCATGAAACTGCGCTCCCCGGCCAAGAGGGGTTTCTTGTTGACAGAGTGATAAATCCGCCAAGGGATTTCTCTTTGGACTCCCGGAAACAAAATCGGCACCGGCCCAATATCATAGCACTCTGGCTCCAAGCCGACAACTTCCAGCTTGAACTGCACCCCGGTCTGCTGTCCCTGGTTGCGCACTACAATCATTCCTTCCGCCGGATATTCACCCGCCACCTCGGCTTGCTTCACAAAGACCCGCAGCCCGATATTGGCAGACCCCTCTGGGCCAACCGGAGCTGACAAGCCGTTTTCACTGCCCTGCAAAGTGAAAGAAAACTCGCCTACTTCAATGACATCCTCATCCTGCACTTGGGCGACATTAGGCGGATCAATGCTGATTCCACCCGCAGACACTAGTGTGATGGGGCCAGTGCCCAGGTTGACCAGGCGATATATTCGAGAGCCATCTGAGGGCGCAATCACCTGGACATGGCGAGGCGATACCCCTTTGCCGCGAATAGGATCCAACACCACATCATTTCCCATGGCGCTGCCAATGTGAATGATGCTCTTTTCAACCACAAATTCTTTGCACCATTTTTCTTTATCTGTGACATGAAGCTTGATTTGCAAACTCATCCACTAGCTCCTGCTATTACCTAGCCTCTACCTAGCCTGATCCAGGCCATCTGCTGCGCCGCTTCCCTGCCCGGCTAAAATCAAGACCTAAGCCACCAACAAGGCCATTCGCGCCAGCCAAGCAAGGGTTTGCTCCAAATCTTCTACTAGAATCTTTTTGGCCTCTTCGGTATCTGTAATGGGATGATTCTCGCGCTCAACAACCAAATCACCACTCAGCAGTGACTTGGTCAGGCCATCCAAAAGGGCAGCTCGATCGTGGTTGCCATCTAGATAACACATCAAGTAACGACTGATACCCTTGAGTTCTATCCGCTCATGTCGCAAATTCGTCACCAAAAGAGCCTCTTGGGGTTCTAGTCCCGTTGCAATTTGTGCCTGCCAACGGCTCCATGGGCTGGCAACCGGCCGCTCACTGGCTTGAATCACAAAGCGTGGGGCGCACACATGCAATTCAACCAAGGATCCGCTATAGGTATACGCCCGCAGCAAATTGATAGCAAACACCTGAGCATCTTGAGCCTGCTTGCCCGGGCTTGGTGCTGCCCCGGCTTCCAAAGCTAGGCTGGCTTGAGCCTCAACGAGCAATTCCTCAAAGGACACCGTGGCAGGCCAGACTTGGCTCAAGTGCATCATGGCTGCCTTGGTCACGGGGTGGTCAACTGTCAAGGTTGCGCCGTCGTATCCTTCAAATTTCTCTATGGCAATAGACTTGATATCCGGGTTTTCCGAAACCACCCGGGAATTTGAGGCAATGTGCAAATTCGACAATCGTTCAGGCTTGACCGTGCGCGTAGTTGAAACACCTTGGTGCACAAGCAAGGTCTTGCGAAACGTCCTGTTTCGCAAAAAATCCATATGCTGCTCCATTTCAACAATGTCGTGCGACATCTTGAGCAAGGCGTTCGTCACTTCTTGAGGGAACCTGTTTGGAAAGACAGAGCTAAAGTCGGCTTCGCACAAATACTGCAAGCCTTGCTCTGCGGCGCGCTCAATGAATTGGTGGAAATAGACAGGTTCGTTGACATCTTCCAGTTCTTCATGCAGCAGGTATGAATCGCTGCTTGCCCTTAGATGCTCGGCTTCTGCCTTCAAAAAGCCGCCATAAGCTCCAATAAAATTGCCATAGCTATCTCCCTTTTTCTCAACCGAGTCGGCGAGAAATTCTAGGAAAGCTCTGGCTTGGGCCACCCGCATCTGCGGCTCGCTGACATGGCGCGTATGGTAAAGCATCATCTCACGAATGGCGCTCATCATGTGCCAACCCGGGTAGGTGTTATAGCTTACATAAGCAACCCCATTCGGGGCAAGGTTTTGCTTGCAAATCATGAGCAGTTTGTCTTGCACAGGCCGAGGCACCCACGAAAAGACCCCGTGGGCAATAATATAATCAAACTGACCCAGCCCCGCATCTACCTCCATAATATCCATGTGCTTAAAAGCAATATTCTCTAATTCCAGAACTTTGAGCGCACCCTGGGCGCTGGCAATCTGCTGCGCAGAAAAATCAATGCCCACAAACTCGCTCTGTGGCAAAGTGCTCGCCATCGGAATAAGGTTGCCCCCACTCGCGCATCCCACCTCTAGCACGCGGCATTTTTCTATCGGCGCTGTATCCATGCCAAGCAACCACGCCAGGGTAGCCAGATGGTCAGGGTGAGTGAACGTGTAAGACAAAACAGGGTATGGCATTTCATCGTAGCAATTGCGATTCACCCCAACACCTATCCTTCTTGCGGTTTATAGGCTGGTTTGTGGCGAGCAACCGCATAGTGAATCATGTTTGCCCCCCATTCCAACGCCGCGCGAATGTCCTCTCGCGTTGGAACAGCGTTATGGCGTTCTCCTTGCCACAGACAACCATAATCATGCGAGCTAAAAATAATGCCATCACCCACATTAACCACAGGCTCGCCCCGAGCTTCAAACCCTGCCGGAGGAGCCGCAAACAAAAAAGGCTCGCTCAACAGCGAGTGGCCTGGCTTGACAGGCTCAAGCTTGATGCCGAAGGAAGACAACGCATCAAAAAAAGACGGATCGGCGGGAGATTTGCCCTCTGGCGCGTCTCGACGGCAACTTTCAAACAACACAGTGCCGCCTCCTTGCCAATAAGCGTACAAGGCTTTCATTTCTTCCTGGCTCAAATGAAATGCGCCTTGTCCTACCAAATAAAGCAGCACATAGCGGTCACGGCTCACCTTCGCATCCAACCGCACCCCGTCATCAACCCAAATATCAAGATGGTCAGGTCGAGACATCCAGGCAAGCCGGCTGATGGTTTGGGCCAGCCGGCTCAACCCGCGCCCATGCCGCTTATCGGCAACCCCGCCAGCGTAGCACACCGCCAAGCAATAGCTTTCTTTCTGCACAGCGCCAACATATTTGCGGAATCGCAAGTCAATCTGGTTCTGTCCAGGAAAAGCCACATCGGCCGCGTCGGATAATGTTGACTCGCGCCCTTTGCGGTCAATCCGCGCCAGTTCTACAAAAGGCGTATCAGGAAGAGTTGAGACGACCTCCAGGCTGAACCCACTGTGAATATATGGAGCCTTTTCCTCGCCATGTTGGTCAAACCCTTCGTCTTTGGCGCTGCTTTCTCCAAAAGTGATCAGCACGTATAGATAGCCTTCTGCCTTGGCAATATCGAATGTCAATGGCTGCTGCAAAACAATAACTTGGCCGGCTTGGTCGGTTGCTACCCCCGGCAAAACATACACCGTGCTATCGGGTGGATCGCTCGCAATAACCTCCAAGCCTGTCACAATCCCGCTCCCATGGCTGAGCATATTGTGAAAACGCCGCTGCTGATTGTGGTACTCGTGAGCATTTTGCCACACTTCAGCTGTTACAGCCATACCGTCGAACGGCTCAATCCGGCGCATAGGAAACGCTTCAAGGAGTTTTTCTTTGGTCACGTTGGCTACCCTTTCATTTCAATGTTGATGCCTGTCTGTGTTGATGCCGGTTCATTTTGCTGATTGGCAACCTCAATCTCCAGCGTGTAGGTTGTGTGAGCAGGTTTCTCGGCTTCAATGATCATTTCAATCTTGTGGCGGCGTTCCTTCTCTTTTTGCCGGCCCTCTTTAGCGCGTTCACCCTCAGCCTCCAGCATAGGCGGCAAACGCATCACAACCGTGAAGGTGTGAGGCGCATTTCGGTGTCCCAGGGCTATGCCAGGCCCCAAGCGGGTTGCAGGCCCCAATCTAAAGTTATTGGCCCGATGCTCGATAATGGTTGGCCTTTGCCCTGTATAGATTTCAAGGTATTCCTGCAAGCCCCGTCTAGTGCCCCGGCGCCTATAAAGCTCCACAATAGAGCTTAGCAGTATTCTCCGCTTCTCTTCTGACCAGCGCTCATCCAGCACCAAATCAAGCCAGCTGGCCAACCACGGCAATAAATCAGCTGGCATAATTTTCGGGTCAAAATAATAGTAAATGGTATCAATCTGCATTTCAATAGGGGCCAAAAAGCTCTCAAACAGCATCAAAAAACGCCCCATCAATTCATCCCGCTCGGTATAAATCCCCGGCAAGTACTTGAGGTAACGCCCTTTGGCCAAAACTTGGATGGCCGCCGTTTCGCTTGCCGGGCGGGCATCCTCTCCCTCTGCCCAGCTAACAATCGCCGTGCTTTCCAAAAGCTGATCGCGGTGCGTTTGAGCAATTTCAACCTGCGTCGTATAGTCATAATGCTCGCCAGCGCTAACCTGGGCCTCGCGCCGCCATGCCAGGTAACGCGCATCTCCAGTGACAACAAGGTCTGGCAGCCCTTCGCCCTGGTTTGGAGAAGCCCATTGAGATTTAAGCGCCGAGTGCGGCGGCAGACTAATCTGCACCACAAAACCTGCCACCGGCTCAATCACCTCAACGCGAGTATATAAAGTGACCGTTTCGCCTGGGTAGCACCGATAGCGCCTCGCAACATGCGAAATTGCCAATTCATTCCATGCTCGCTCAGGTGACCACGCCCCAACTTGGCCCTGACCGGCCGGGATCAACTCTCCCCCAGAGTTGGGTTGATTGGGTTCAGCCTCATTAATCCTAATCGTCATAGCTCAACCAGTTTAATCTTGTGTTTGAGAGAGCAAGGCAACATGTCAACTGGCAAATCAATCCTTTTATCTTCAAGAACAACCAGGCTTTTATCAGCCTCAGAGGGTTGACCGCCGCCAGGCTCCTCTTCACCCGAGCGTATTTCTTGGATAGGGATAACAGGCCGAGTTTTCACGCGGACATCCAAAACATGCTTGACGCCGGGCACTTTTTGAATCAGCGCATAGATTTCGGCCACAAACACCGAGCGGCCAAAAGGCCATCCCTTCCAACCGGGCCCCATGAGATCGCTTTGAGCCGCGCTTTCCTTATCGAGCACAAGCGGAGAAATAAAGTTTTCTAGGCGCGCAATCACCTTGTCGCCCAAGAGCTCGGGTTGAGTATACTCGGATGCCACCACATCAGCCGAAACCTCAATCCCCAAATAGCGCGGTTCGCGCACGCGCAAGGTCGTTGTAAGCAAACGGTATTTCTCAAGGTACTTGTGAATGGCTTCTTCAAGCTTTGAATCGAGTTGAAGCCTGGTCAGGTCGCCTAGCTTGAGCCCATCAAAAGCCGCCGGCACCACCAACAACTCGACCGTGCCAGGAGGCAACAGGCTGTTCCCGTGGCTCGGCGCAATACACTTGACCCGGGCAATCCGGTCATCGGCCTTTTCCGCAAGAATTTCATAGTCATCACAAGTCACGGCCCGCTGTTGCGCGTGGATTTCTCGCCGGGCGCGCATCTTGGCTTCTTCAAGCGTTTCAGCGTCTTGACCGCCCATGGCGGTTTTGAGGTTAACCACCTCATTGATGTACGGCACGGCGGTCTTGAGCACCCGGATCCTTTTTGCCGGCACATTACCTGCAATGCCGCCGCCGTAGCGGTAGCGGGAAAAACGAATCCTGCGGTTGATGCCCGGCACTCGCCCATACTGGCGCGTGCCGCCATCGGGTTGGCGAATGCACGGGCCAAGCCCCACCTCGCCCCCTGTATTGTCTAGCGTAAAATGCCGGCTAAATTCGTCCGAATTTGAAAAATCAACTACCAGCTGCCAAGGAACAAAAACTGGCTCACCCTCTCGTTCCTCTTCAATTTCCAAGTTCTCGCCTTCTTCCAAGACAAGAACTGGCGAATGGCGCAGGTGAAAAACCTGGCCCGGCTCGCCGTTGCTATGCCCCACCAGTTCCTCTTTCATGACCACCGCGTGGGTCGCGCGCGTCGTCGCTCCCAGCGTAAAAACCTCTACCCACTGAACGTGGGGAGATTGGGTATAAGGCCTTTGGTCTGGCCGGTGCTTTTCAAAACGGCAACGGAGCCAGTTCGCAAAGCGCCCCTGAACATAATCCGGCTTGAAGCCAAGCGGAAGATAGAAAATCACCTGCCCTTCCGCGCTGTTAAATCCATCGGTCATATCTTCCTCGCCCGGAAACTCGCTGGGATAAATTCTTTGCCACTCGCCGTTTCCGGTCGAACACTCCCACACCACCGGCGCATCTTTGGGGCGTATGCCGGCAGCCTGACCGGCCTCACATCCAAAGCGCAATTGCAAAATGTGTCCACTGAGGTCTTTATCTGCAAAGCCTAGATAAAAGGTGTCGCCCACATTTTGTTTTCCTTCTTTGGGCGGTCGGCTGCCAAAGATGGAACAAGGCCTGATCTTTAGGCGGGGCAAATAATCGGTATTAAAGTCTAGGTTCCGTCTCAGGCAGATCAACTGAGGCGGGATAATCTCTAATCGCTCGTCAGTGGTAAAAATTTCCTCACGTTCTTCAGCCGAAACTTGAGTGGCAACCTCGATTCCTTTGGGGACAAGCGCCACCGTTTCATCGCCAGGTCGGATGGGAAAAGGGGTTGAAAGCCTAAAAGTCAATTCTACTCGCGCGCTAGCGGCCGGTCGAAGTTTGGTGCCCAGCAATTCTAGAAACTGGATATAGTTCTTTTCAGGAACAAGATTCAAGCGATAAACAATAGATTCAGCCATCCAGGAAAACAACTCTATGAGCGTAATCCCTGGATCGCTCAGATTGTACTCGGTCCACTCTGGGCAATAACGAATAATCCGCCGCCTTGCCTCGTCAACAAAATCCTTTTGAAAGCGCAGATTATCCAAAACAGGCTCTTGCAAAGGCATTTGCTTCTCCTATATGAGCGGCTCTTCTTCACGAATATAAAAAGGATGGACAATGCTTCGTTCATCGTGAGTGGTCTTGATGATATAGTTTACCTCCACCAGCAAGTTGCCCTCGCTACCCACACTGTCAACCACATTAATCTCGCGCACTTCAATGCGCGGCTCCCAACGCGCCAGCGCCTCTTGCACGTACTGCCGCATCTGGCCCTCGGTTGCGGCATCTAATGGAGCAAAGACCAGCTCCTTGGCCCTGCATCCAAACTCGGGCCGCATGACGCGCTCGCCTGGCATTGTTTCCAAAACGATGTGAATAGACTGCTCAATGTCAGTCTCGCCGCTTACCAGGGCAATTTCGCCGCGTGGATTGAACTGCAAGGGAAAAGCCCAACCTTGCCCCAAGAATTCTTTATCCTTCGCGCTAGGCATAGAATGTCCTTGTGCTTTTAAAATTGCTCCATAGCCGCTGCATCCTTACGCGATGGCGGGATGGGGATGCCCGCTTACAGAGTTTAGGATAGCCTCTTAGTTGATCTTGACAATGCCGCCCTTGACCTCGGTCATGGCAGACCCATCAACCTGCACCTGGGCGCCCTTGAGAACTGTCTGCGACGTGCCATCGAGCGTCATTCCAGATGTTCCCTTCAAATCGCACTTGCCGGTGGCCTCAACCTTGAAATCTTGCTGCGTTTTGACGGTGACGTTCTTGCCGCTCATGTTTATATCTTCACCCTTGACCGTAATGGTTTTCTTGGCCTTTATCGTAATCTCGTTGTCTGTCTCGATCAGCATAGAGTTATCAGAAGAGGTGATGATAATGTCATTCTTGCCAGTCTTGTCCTGGATGGTGATTTTTTCAGATCCCGACGTGTCGTCCAAAATAATCACATGACCGCTGGTTGATTTGATGATGCGCTGTTTGACCTTGCCGCTAGCCACGGCATCACTGGTTGTCAGGGGAGGAGTATCCTTTTTATTCCACAACCCGCCCACAATATAGGGGAAGCGCGGATCGTCATGCTCAAACGCCACCAAGACCTCGTCGTCAACTTCGGGCAAGAAAAAGAACCCTCTTTCTTTGCCAGACATGGGAGCCGCAATTCTGGCCCAGGTGCTTTCGATTTCTGCGCCGCCATCCGTGGGCAACCAGGGGAATTTGACCTTAATCCGCCCCATGCCATCGGGGTCGTTGATGTTGGTCACAAGGCCCACCACCACGCCGCGCACCCGGCCCTGGCGCTCGACATGGCCGTTTCCTTCCGCCAGCAAGTGCGTCAGCGTATAAGAATGCCGCCCAGAGATCGTAAAGGTGGTTGAATAGCCACTGCCCGTATTCAACACATGCGTGGCCGATGTGACCATATATTTGCCGCTAAAGCGCGTTCCCACCCCTTTGATGGTTATAATCTTGCCCGCCGTGATGCGCGGCTCGCCAAAGCAAACCCCTTCGGCCTGAACAAAGGCGCTGTTTACCTGTTCATTCATGGCCTGCGCCAGGGCATCTGCCTCACTGGTTGTGGCAACCGGATAACTCACCACGGCCACCTCCGCCGCGCCCCCAAAGACGTTCTTGGCCTGAGCGCCGCCGGTGGTCGTGACACCGCCCTGGTTAGCTGAGCTGGGCGGGCTAGATGTTCCAACGATGGCTTGCTTGGCAAGTGGATCCCAGCCTGTGACAACGGCGCTATCGGTCTGCTGCACAGCCGTCAAGCGCGGCCTGAAACTGACCAGCGATTCTTTCCAAACCAGCTCTGGCCCCTGGCCGGCATTGGCCGTGCCTTTTTTGAAATAGAGCTTTTCATCTTCAACATAGAGCTGGTAACCAATGCGCTGGGCGCGCTCTCTAAGAAACTCGATGTTGGTCTGATTATTCTGAAGGACATAGTCAAAAGTGACAGAGGTAGGATCAACGCTGGCAGACAAGTCCGCTTCGCCAGCAATTTTTTGAACCAGGTCGCTATCTTTGATCTTGAGAAAAGTGCGGGTTTTTCTGCCGCGATGCAGGCGATGCGACTTGTCATAACCCCGCACCAGCAGAACGGCGCTGCTATCTGCCCCAAAAGTTGGCTCTAGCGCCGTAATCTCTCCCTTGATAAGCGTATCTTTGCCTGAGCTCCCAGCGCGATTGCCTTGCTCGGGAGGCTCGATGATGACTTCAAGCGCCTTGCCAATGGCAAGCTTCTCAGAGTCAACCAAAGACATGTCGTTATCGTGGACAAGGATTGTGAACATGCTGGGTTGGTACATGTCGCTGTCAACGACGATCTCTACCACCTTTTGGTTAAAATCCTCTGTCAAGGGCTGACTCTCCACTTTGATTGTAAACCTTGGGACAGCAAACTTGGGTTGTGGCATGCTGCTCGCTCCTTACACTACTACCAACTTGCTATTCGGGAAGAGGCACGAGTTTAAGAATCTGCCCGGGTTGCAAGTCGGTAGGATTCATCAGATTATTTGTTTTGGCGATATGCCGCCAGTAGGCCGCATTGCCATATTCGTGATAAGCGATCAAATCCAGCCGGTCACCTTCTGTCACAATCCAGGTCTTGCTTGCCTCTGTGTACGAGGTGGGATTTTGCCCTGCCGGCTTGTTCTCATCCTCGAATTCATTAAAGGTGACAGACGCTTCCGCGCGCACGGGGGTGCCATCGGCCAGGAACATTTTAAAGGTCACTTTGACCGATGTCACATAGGCCCTGAACAGTTGAAGATTGCCCCAAACAAACTTGCACAGTGGGGGCTGCTCTTTGCCTTGGGCGATTTCCGTCAGCTTGAACAGGTTATCCGTATGCGATTTCCGCACATCAGAGCCGCTATCCGTTGTATCGAACAAAAGGTTCAGCGCAAATGTTCTGGCTTCCCCACCCCCAAAATGCACCACTGGCACATTGCGCTTTTGGGTTGCGCCTTTCTTTTCTCCAGATGCTTGTGGCGCCGCCCAGTTAGCCCTCTTTTCAATCGTCAATTGCGAGGGCCTGAACATGCAAGTAATAGGTGCGCCTCCCTCTACTACAATCGTGGCAGGCACAGGCACCTCGGCGAGTCCAGTTTGTTTTTTCATAACCATCCCCCTTACTTGGGCTACTGTTGTTTAATCTACCCAATTGGCAGTAGCCACAAAGCTCTACTAGTTCCTATCATAACCATGGCCGTCGCTCACGCTCGACGGCAATCAACCGCTTGATATATGGATAAACCTGTTTAGCTAGCTCATCCAGATTTACCTTTTTCTCTTTTTCCTTCATTTCTGGCGCTGGGGGCGCCATCGCCGGCTCAGCCGCTCGCTGGAGGGCCTCTGGTTTTCGAGCGACTGTCAATCGCCGAGCAGTAGATACCGTGCTCTGATCGAGCTTGCCCGGCGCAACCTGCCCTATCGGCGCGAGCGGCAAAGCACTCCGCGTCAACTCGTCTGCATCGGCAGTAGGCGGGCCCCCGCCCACCTGCATCGAACGCAGAGCAATGGGAAGTTGTTGCACTTGATCGCCACCCGAATCCATTTCACCAGCTTGCGCCGTCACTGCAGCTTTTCGACGGATATGCCTTGTTACAGACGCAGGCAATTCGTCCTGCTCAGTTTGTCTATGCGCAAGCATGTGCGCTCCACCGGGCAGGGTCAAACGCTGGACCGAGCGATGCAACTTGGACAGAACCCTTCGCCCCAAAGACGACTCTTCCACATCTGGCGACGCTGCCGCTCGGCTGGCTTGCGGTTCAGTTTCTTCTGGCTCTTCCGGCGCTGCCGCCCGGCTGACGGGTTGCTCAGCTTCTTCTGGCTCTTCCGGCTGCGCCGCTCGCCTCACCGCGGCCCGGCTGGCCAACGGCATCGCTTCCTCTTCTGGCGCTGTCGCCCGGCTGACGGGTTGCTCAGCTTCTTCTGGCTCTTCCGGCTGCGCCGCTCGCCTCACCGCGGCCCGGCTGGCCAACGGCAT
>JBGSMF010000238.1:0-17923 GCA_041740315.1 Thermoflexales bacterium | reverse complement strand
GGAAATAACGCAGCCAACGTATCCCCACACCTGCACTTGCGCCAAGCGCAGCGCAGGTGCAAGCCTGCCCTGGACGGGCAGTCCAGGGTGTACGTTGGCGGACGGGCATGGGGATGCCCGTCCTGCTATTTCCGATAAGGTTAACTATATAGCCCTTTGTGGTGATTTTTGGAATAGAGTCAGAAACAGGAGAGAACGATGGCATGTAAAATCGGCCTTGTCGGGCTGGGTGTGATGGGCCACAACCTGGCCTTGAACATGGAACGCAACGGCTTTCCGGTGGCGGGTTATGACCTGGATGCTGCCAAGACCAGGGCCTTTTTGGAGGGCCAAGCCAAGGGCAAAGCCATCATCGGCGTCGAAACGCCGGCGGCGCTGATGCAAGCCTTGGAAAAACCGCGCCGCGTGTTGATGATGGTTCCCGCCGGTTCAGCCGTAGATAGCGCCATCGCTCACCTCAAGCCACACCTGGAGCCAGGCGACATTCTGATAGATGGCGGCAACTCGTTCTTTCTAGACACCGAGCGCCGAAACAAAGAACTGGAGGCCGAAGGGTTCAACTATATCGGCGCGGGCGTTTCGGGCGGCGAAGAAGGCGCGTTGTGGGGGCCGGCCATCATGCCCGGCGGGCAGCGCGAAGCGTGGGAGGCCTTGGCGCCAAACTTTTATGCCATTGCCGCCAGAGCGCCAGATGGCAGCCCGTGTGTAGAATATATGGGGCCGCGCGGGGCGGGGCACTATGTTAAAATGGTTCACAACGGCATTGAGTATGGCGACATGCAGCTTATCGCCGAGGTTTACGATGTGCTGCATCGCGGCCTGGGGCTTGCCGCGCCAGAGCTGCACACTATCTTTGCAGAGTGGAATGAGGGTGAGCTGAAATCGTATCTCATTGAAATCACGGCCAACATCTTGGCCAAAACCGACCCTGAGACAGGCCAGCCTATGGTGGATGTGATCTTGGACGAAGCGCAGCAAAAAGGCACCGGCAAATGGGCCAGCCAAAATGCGCTGGATGTGGGCGCGCCGATTCCCACCATCAACGCGGCGGTAGAAAGCCGTATCATCTCGGCGCTCAAGCCGCAGCGGGTAAAGGCGAGCCATGTGCTTGCCGGTCCGACGCCCAAATACGAGGGCGACAAGCGCAAGCTCGTCAACGCCGCGCGCGATGCGCTGTATGCCAGCAAAATCACTTCGTATGCTCAGGGGTTGGGATTGCTCAAGATTGCATCTAAAGAGTACAAGTACGATCTGCGCCTGGGCGAGATTGCCAAGATTTGGCGCGCGGGCTGCATCATCCGCGCCAGCCTGCTGGGCGATATTATGGCTGCTTATGGGCGCGATCCGAACCTGGTCAACCTGCTGCTTGATGATGCGTTCCGGGCGGCGGTTAAAAGCCGGCAAGATAATTGGCGCTTGGTCGTGCAGACGGCGGTAGGGTTGGGTATCCCGGCGCTGGCGATGAGCGCATCGCTGGCTTTTTTTGACGCCTATCGCAGTGAACGATTGCCCGCCAACCTTACCCAGGCTCAACGCGATTACTTTGGCGCGCATACCTATCGCCGCGTGGACAAGCCAGGAGTTTTTCATACCGAGTGGTTTTAGAACCTCTCCTAACCCCTCCCATACCCTCCCCTTCCCTCTCCGATTTGGAGAGGGAAGGGGAGGGCTGGGGTGGGGATGGGTGAGGTAATTAGCACATAGAAGAAAGGAACGCAAAATGCAATATGGTCTGAATATTCGGCCAGAGGGCGCGTTAGATTTGGTATCGCTGGGGGCGCTGGTTCACCGGCTTGACCCGGGGATTATGCCTTTCCGCAAAGCGACCCAGTGCCAAATTCACGTCAGCGGCGGCGAGTTTAATGTGGTGGCCAATCTGGCCGATTGCTTTGGCTTGCAGACGGGCATTGTGACAGCCATGGTAGATTATCCCATCGGCGAGCTGATCGCCGAGCGAGTGAGGGCTATGGGCGTCCGTCCCTTTTACAAGCGCTTCAAGCACAATGGCGTGAACGGCCCCAATATGGCGACGGTTTACAGCGACCGCGGACAGGGCGTGCGCGCGCCGGTAGTGTTTTACAATCGCTCAAACGAGGCGGCGGCGCAGCTCAGGCCCGGCGACGTGGATTGGGAAGCGATTTTTTCCAGCGGCGCGCGCTGGTTCCACAGCGGCGGCATTTTTGCGGCGCTGTCGGAAACGACCGGTGAGTTAATTATCGAAGGGATGCGGGCGGCCAAGGCTAAAGGCTGCATAGTCTCGTTTGATCTGAACTATCGCGCCAAGCTGTGGAACATTTGGGGCGGCCACGAGCGGGCGCTGGCGGTCATCAAGCGCATCGTGGAGAACGTGGACGTTCTGGTTGGGAATGAAGAGGATTTGCAAATGGGGCTTGGCATGCCTGGGCCACAAGTTGCCGCTAAATCCAAGCTTGACCCGAGCGCGTTCTTGGGGATGATTGATCGGGTAGTGGGCCAATATCCGCAAATCAAGGTCATTGCGACGACGCTGCGAGAGGTGCACTCGACCAATCGGCATAGCTGGGGGGCGGTGGCCTGGATTGACGGCAAGACCTATGTTTCACCCACTTGCGAGCTTGATATTTACGATCGGGTTGGCGGTGGAGATGGCTTTGCGTCCGGCTTTTTCTATGGCCTTCTCACGGGCGAGCAAGCAGAAGAAGCGGTCAAGTTGGGTTGGGCGCATGGCGCACTTTTAACCACCTTCCCAGGCGATACCACCATGGCCACTGTAGAGCAGGTGCGGGCTTTTGCCAAGGGCGGCTCGGCGCGCATCCAACGCTAACCGAGAAAGAAACCAGGTTTTTCTGAAAAACCTGGTTTCTACTGGTTTCTAGCCAAGTTGAACGGCTCGCAGGTGCTCAATCGCCCGCCGAGCGGCGGTGGGTGCAGCGGGCATTGGCACAAACTCGCCAGAGACAAAGCCCTGGTAGCCTGTCTCAAAGAGCGCTTTCAGCAGCGCGCGAAAATCCAGGTGGCCTGCGCCGGGATGCCAGCGGTTTGAATCGGCCACGTGAAAGTGCAAGATGTGGCTGCCGGCCTGCCGAATACTAGCCTCGATAGATGGCTCTTCGATATTCATGTGAAAGGTGTCTAGCAGCAAGCCGAAATTGTCCGCGCCCACACGCTCAACCAACTCTGTTCCCTGCGCCACATTGTTGATGAGCGTGGTTTCGTAGCGATTGATGGGTTCCAGCGCCAGGCACACACCGGCCAACGCGGCGGCGGCGCAACACTCTTGCAAAGCTTCCACCAGCCACGCCATCGCTTGCGCGTGATCCACACCCGCTTTGACGATACCGCGCACCAGACCAATGATGATGACGGCAGAGTTAAAGCGGGCGGCCAGCGGCACGTGGCTTTTGATGCGCTTGATGGCAGCGCGGCGGACAGACGGGTCGGGGTCGGTGAACGAGAGACCCTCTTCGCCCCAGGCTTGGCCCGTGCCGATGGCGGGCACGCTCAAGTTGTGTTTGCGCAGCAGGCTTTCCAACGCGCCAACATCCACCAGACTGGGATCGCGGATAGCCAGCTCGACCCCGTCATAGCCCATCGAGGCGAGATGCGCCAGATTGGTTTCCAGGTCGCCCTTGAATGTTGCCGCCTGAAATTGCGCCGCTTGGGTGGAAAGGACAATCGAGAGTTTCATCAATGGGCCACGTAGGTCACTTTACATTCTTTCCGATCCGTCTGCAACTGGACGATATTTTCAGGCAGCTCTTCCAGGCTCACCTTTTTGGTGCTCATGCGTGTCATATCCATGCCGGAGGCCATGCAGTCAATGACGCGCGGGAAATTGCCATGCCCAGAATGGCCCTGAGCGCCGATGATGCGCCCTCGCCGCACCTGCAACACTTCGCCGGTCACGGGCATTTTGGCGTCTGCCCGGGCCGTCACTACAATCGTGCTGTTTAGCGTTCGGCCTTCCCAGATGACGCGCTCAATGCCCGGATAAACAAGCGTCGGCATGCCGGTTGCTTCCATAAAGAGATCGGCCCCCATGCCCTCGGTCAGTTCCAAGACGCGGTCTGCAAAATCCTCTTTGAGCGGGTTGATGGCATAATCTGCGCCCAGTTGCAGGGCCAGGCGGGTGCGTTCTTCTTGCGGCTCGGATATGATGACCTTTGAAGCTCCGGCTCGCTTGAGAATGGCGCAGGCAGCCAGCCCAATCGGCCCGCCGCCCAAAATAACCACCCGATCACCCGGGCGGATGCCGCCGCCCCGCTCGATCACGGCATTATAGGCTACGGAGGTGGGTTCTACCAGACTGCCGGCCACAAAAATGTCATCGCCCTTGTAAACGCCAGCCAGCGGCTCCAAGCTCCAGAGGGTTCGAGACGGCAAGACCAGATACTTGGCATACGCGCCGTTGACGTTAAAACCCACTTCATCCAGTTGCTCACAATGATTGGGTTGCCCGTCGGCGCACGGTCTGCACTGGCCGCACCACAACATTTCTTCCGAGGTAACCCGTTCGCCGCCTTTAAAAGGCTTGTTCGTTCGTTTGTCAAAAGCGTTCTTGCCGGCCTCTACAACGACGCCAGAAAACTCGTGCCCCAAGATACAGGGAAAGCCTGTCAGCCCCGGATAAAAGATGTATCCATCTTGATCCACCTGGGCCATGTGGACATCTGACCCGCAGATACCACATGCTTTGACCTCTAGCAGTACTTGCTCTGGCCCTGGGGTGGGGATGTCGTATTCTCTGATCTCTAGCCTGGGGTTTCTCCACACCTGGCTGCCCAGATAAGTTTGGCGGCCTTGTATATCTTTAGCGCCCAGCTTGAACCCCGGCTTGGGATCCCAATCTGCCACCAGCGTGACGCCTTGCATTTTGCCCTTCATACTTTTCTCCTTAACCCTAACCTCTGCGTATGGGCAGGTTTCAAACCTGCCCCTTTAACTCTACCCTACACTTCTGTGCCCTGGCCGATGCGCGGGATGCCATAGACCGGCTTCCAGCCTGGGCTGAGTGGTTCGCGCAAATACGGCTCCATCTCTTGGGCGCTGCGCAAGGTGACCTCTTCCACTGGCGGCACAGCGCCGGCAGGGAAGGCTTCAAGGATGTGGTCGTTCCACAACGTCAGATATTTCAAGATGGCGGCCATGGGGCGCTTGGCTTTAGGCGCTGCGCCTGATTTGGCGTGGCCCACCACGCCTTCGGGCGTGGCCGCAATCTCGATGGCAAAATGGCCTTCGCCTTCCGACCAGCGGCTGGGCCGGCCAAATGGGTCCACCGACTTGTCAAAGTGGCCGTCTGGCAAGTAGCTCTTGCCTTCGGTATCCACGGCATAATTCATGTCTACCATTTCTGGAAAGAGCAGCAAGCCCAGCGAGGTCTCTGACTCGTCGGCGTGGACAAAGTTGGTCGTCAGCCGGCCGCCGCGCTCTTGGGTGCGAAAGAACTCGCGCACGCCGCGATGCCAGTCAATCACTCGAAAAATGCCCGGAAGCTGGTAGCGCTTTTGGAACTCTTGCACTGCTGATTCCAACATCCACAACTGGCCGTGGTTGTTGACGATGAGCTGTTTGCGAAAGCCGTCGTTCCACAGCCCCAACATCACGTCAATCATCATCTCGCGCACCACGTGCTCGCGGACGACGACCGTGCCCGGCATTCCCAGGTGATGGTACGGATGTCCGCCGTACATCAGCGGCGGCAGCGCCAGGTTGACCGGCGCGCCTCGCCTGGCCGTGTAGCGCCGCACGCCTTCGCAGATGGCGCTGACAAACAGCGTGTCCATTGCGCTGACAGTGTGCCGGCCGTGCAGCTCGGTGCAGCCGACCGGGATAAAGACAAGGTCATTCTTTTTGCGATTGGCCTCCACCTGGTGGCGCACTGTGGTCTGAATGTACGAGCCAGACTTGGCCCACTCGACGGGCGAAGGGATGCCATAGTCGGCTAGAATGGCGTCAATTTGCTCATCGGTGGCATCCCAGACCTCTTTCTTTAAACGGCCTACGGCATTGTCCTCGAAAAAGAGATCAGGTTGATTGGTGGGCAGCAGCCCATTGGGTACTACATTAGTTGACATTCTATGCTCCTTATCAGTCCTCGTATCAATCCTATTCGTAACTCAGCCTTACACAGAGTTGCACAGAGAATGCACAAAGAAACACAGAGAAGAGAAGGAAAAACTCTGTGTAGCTCTTTTTTCTCTGCGAATCTCTGACCTGAGTAGTTGCTCCTATTCTATTTTGAAATATGGAGACAGCACTGCAAGCGCAGCCTGGCGCGCCTGGCGCGCCACTTGGTTTGGGTCCCACTCCCAGTATTCTGGGCGGAACAGCTCGATTGAGCAGGGGCCATCGTAGCCAATGCGCGCCAGTTGCGCGCAGATTTCACCCAGCGGCACAACGCCCAACCCCGGCATCAGCCGGTTGGCGTCTGTAATGGCTTCTTTCGGAGTGTCCTCAAGATCGTCCAGGTGAAAAGCATAGATGCGGCTGGGGTCAAGCTGGCCGATTTCTGCCAGCAGCCCGCCGCCGCCGTAAAAGTGCGCGGCATCAATGACCATGCCAACGTTGTTGCGCTTGGTCTTGCAGACGATCTCGAAAGCCGCGCGCGGCGTCCGCACACTGCACCAGCCAAAGCCCAAAAACTCGAAAGCCAAGCGGGCGCCATACTCGCCCGCAATGTCGCTCAGGTCGCGCAGCACACTGACGTATTCTGCTACAATAGCGGCCCACGCCATATTTCGGTCAGGTGTGGGGCTGGGCACTACCACTAGCGTTGGGCAACCGATGGCTTGGGCAACCTGGCACATCTGGCGGCAACGCGATTGGATCAGGCTGGTTTCGTTGCCCCGGAACGCAATAAACTCGATCGAGTTGAGCGCCAACGGCGCAATGCCCTTGCCCGCCAAGAGCGTCCCCAGGTCGGCCAACGAATGATTGGCAAGATAACGCTCTATTTTGTCTGCCCACAGCTCGAGCGATTTGAACCCGGCGCAGGCCGAGGCTTGCACATCTGCCTCAAGATCGCTCGTTCTAGTCGTGGCGCTGTGAAAGCCTAGTTTCATACTGCCGCCACCTCGCTCAAACGGACGGGCCGATTTTCCCGGCAAGATTTAAGCGCAGCATAGCCGAGCACCACCGCCAGCCGCCCATCTCGGCCTGTGACAGGCGTTGCGCTTTGCGTGTTGCTTGCGACGCACTCGATGAATTCATGCACCTCGGCTACGTAACACTCGGCATAGCGTTGCATGAAAAAGTATGGCAGCTTGGCCGAGTAAAAACCCGCTTCGGCGCCCGTGACGACGGTGTTTTCCACCTCGTTTCCCGCCATGGCCACGCCAGCCGAGCAAAACACCTCCAGGCGCTGATCGTAGCCATAGCTGGCCCGGCGGCTGTTGTCAATCACGCCCAGCGCCCCGTTGGCAAAGTGCAGCGTGATGACGGCGGTATCCACGTCGCCTGCCTGTCCAATCGCTGGGTCAACCAACACGGTTCCCCCCGCGTATACTTGCTCGACCTCGCCCGCCTGAAAGCGCGCCATGTCAAAGTCGTGAATCGTCATGTCCAGGAACAGGCCGCCTGAAGCCCTGATATATTCGATGGGCGGCGGCTGAGGGTCGCGGCTGGTGATGCGCAGGATGCAAGGCCGGCCAATCTCGCCCGATGCCACGATCTCACGCACGCGCCGAAAGCTTTTGTCAAAGCGGCGATTGAACCCCACTTGCAACTTGACGCCCGCCTCGTCTACTGCCGCCAGCGCGTCGTCAATGCTGGGCAAATCCAGCGCCAGGGGTTTTTCGCAAAAGATGTGCTTGCCGGCCGCGGCCACGTCTTTGATGATGAATGCGTGCGTATCGGTGCTGGTGGCGATGAGGATGGCCTCGATATCCTTGTCCGCCAAAAGTTCGTGGTAATCCTTGACGACACGCTGAATACCCAGCTCGTCGGCTACAGCTTGAGCTACCTCCAAGCGGATATCGCACACGGCTGCCAGGTTTGCCCCTGGAATGTGGCGCGCCAGGTTGCGGGCATGCACGCTGCCCATGCGGCCTGTTCCAATGACGCCAATATTTACCTTGTTTTTCATAGCGCGGCCTTTTTGCTCTGATCACATCTTCATAACAATCTTCATCGCGCGCTTGGGATGATGGGTCAAGGTAGCCAAATCCAGGCCCAGGTCGTCAAAAGCGCTGAGGCCCTGTTGCAATGGGATGACCTTGGTAAAGAACGGTTTCATGTTGAGGCGCTTTTCTTGGTAAATGCGGATTGAAGGCACCATCGTGTTCTGACCCAGGTACAGGCCCAGAATCTTGGTGGCCCAGCGTGTGATTTCGTTCGGCACCACCGTCGCGCGGATGCTCGAATCCATACCAAAAGGCAGCACCTTGCCGCCGGGCGTCACACACTTGAGTGCGGTTTCTAGCGCATTGCCCGTAGCTTCGATGACGATATCGGCCTTGCGCCCGTAGGTGAATTCGGTGATTTTGGCTTCAATGTCGTCTTGATTCGGATTCCACACCGTCAGCCCACATTCCTTGGCCACGCTAATGCGGAATGGATCAATCTCGGTCACGGCGACCTTGGCCGCAATGTTCCTGGCGAATTGCGCAAACAGATAGCCAATCGGCCCAAAGCCAAGGACCAGCGCGTAATCGTAGGGTAGCATGAGCAAGGTGTTCATTCCGTTGACCACGGTGGCCAGCGTCTCGACCTGGGTGCCCAAAATATCGTCAATCTCATCCGGCAGCCCAAAGCATTGTTTTTCCGGCACCAGGCAATATTGGGCATAGCCGCCGTCGCGCATCACGCCTAGCGCGCTCGTCTTGATCTCGACGCACTGGCTGCTCAGGCCCATGCGACAGAACGAGCAAAAGCCGCAGCGGATATTGTTGTCAATCGCCACTCGATCGCCCACCTTGACATAGCGAACGTGCGAGCCAACCTCGACCACCTCGCCGCAAAACTCGTGGCCCAGCACCGTGTCTTTTTTAAAGTGGTGCTTGCCTTCGAGGATTTTGACGTCCGAGCCGCAAATGCCGACGGCGTTTACTTTGAGCAACACATCGTCAGGGGCCTTGACCTTGGGGATGGGTATGTCCTCCAGTACGAGCTTGCCGACATCTTTGAATACGAGTGCCTTCATAGTGTTCATAATATCCTCCTGAATGCGAATTTCCACTGTAACTATTCTGAAAACAAACCATTCCGCGCAGGGGCAAGCCCGGCCCCCTGCAAGAACAGAGTCTCACTTGCCAGATGCCCACTTGGCAATCACCAGCACTGCTTCCGCGCTGACGCGTGCCGTGGTTGGGATCTGCCGACTGCCGAGCACCACCTCGATGGTCGCTTCGGCGTATTGCTCAGAAGGAATGTCGGCCCAGGCGATCTCTGGAGTGTTGGCTGGCGTATAGTCAGTCCGCCACGGCGTGTTCGCCGGCAGCTCTTGCGCCGCCAGAAAAGCCGGCCAAAGCTCCTTTTGCGCGTCGCACTGAAACTCGATATGATGCGCCCACTCATGGATCAGCGCACCCTGGAGCATCGCTGCCGTCGCAGGCACTTTTACCGTCACTGTTGTGGTGGCCGGATTGTAAGCTGCCCGCTTGTCCAAATCGTACGCTGCATGCAGATGGACATCGCCAAAGCAATCAGCCCTGGCCTGGAACACGGCCAGGAACTTACCCCATGTCTCATCAGCCACTACTCTGAGATCGTCCGCCACAGAGTTGTCCACCACCAGCTTAGGCAGCGGCTTGGGCATCACTGTCTGTTGCTGAGAACAGTTCACCAGAGTCAGGCTTATGGCAATGATCGGGACGACCCAAGTTGAGGCATATCGCATGCGAAACATGGTTTGGTCAATTTCAGCCGTTTCCTAGGTGGCCTCGCATGGCGCGGCTTGACTGGCTCTATTCCCGCGGGCGGTCTGGGCAAACTCTTGACTCAATGCTTCCAACTCGTCGGCGCCGGACATGCTTCGAACCATGGCCTCTTGGCTTAACTCATTCTTTGTCCAATCTCCCAGTGTCTTGCCTCGCTTGAGAATGATAAATCGGTCGCCGACGGTGTAGGCATGTTGCGGATTATGAGAAATAAAAATCACTCCCAAATCTCGTGCTTTGGCCTGAGCGACGTAGCGCAATACCATGGCGGCCTGTTTCACGCCCAAAGCGGCCGTCGGTTCATCCAGAATCAACACTTTAGCCCCGAAATAGACCGCTCGGGCAATGGCGATGGACTGGCGCTCGCCGCCGGACATGGTGCCCACTGGCTGATCGGGGTCACGAATATCAATGCCCATCTTGCGCAGTTCTTCGCGCACTATTTGTTTGGCAAACTTGTCGTCAAAACGGCGCAGAATCGCCGCTCCTTTTTCGGGTTCTGCGCCAAGAAAAAAATTCCGCCAAATTGGCATCAGAGGCAGGAGTGAGAGATCCTGATAGACGGTTGCAATCCCCAGTGCGCGCGCCTCACGCGGCGACTGTAAACACACCCGCTTGCCCTCAAAGTAATACTCGCCTTCGGTGGGCGGGTAGACGCCGGAGAGAATTTTGATCAGCGTGGATTTGCCCGCGCCGTTATCGCCCAACAAACAAGTGACCTCACCCCGATTGACCTTGGCAGACACATGGCTCAAGGCGATCACACTGCCAAACAGCTTGGTGATATCGCAGACTTTCAAAAGGGTCTCAGCCATTTTTACTCTCCCCTTCTGTGCGCGCTTTTGCCGCTGCTATACTCACCGATTCGGCGCGGCGGCGGGTATTATCATTCACCCATACCGCAACGAGTAACATGATGCCCAGGAAGCTATAGAACCAATCGGTGTCCCACCCGGCAAAGACAATCCCCACGCGCACCATGCCAAAGATGATAGCGCCAATCGCCGCGCCCAGGGCAGAGCCGTAACCGCCTGTAAGCAGACTGCCACCGATGACGGCGCAGATAATATACACAAACTCTTCGCCAATCCCTTGGCTGGCGACAGCCGAGCGCAAACGCACGATATTCATCATTCCCACAAGCCAGCCCGCGATGGCCGTGGTCATAAACAGTGCAATCTTGACGTGGTTCGAGGGCACACCCACGTTGCGAGCCGCCTGCGCATCGCCGCCAACGGCAAATATCCAGTTGCCGAATTTGGTTCGCTGCAGGACCCACGCGGCGATGAGCGTCAGCGCGATCCACCAAATCATCGAGGTGCGAAAGGTCGCGCCGAGCAATTTGAACTCGGTGTCAAAGACGAACCGCGCCGTGTAAAAACCGACTGCCTGATCAATCCCTTCCACGACGATCCGATCCGTCACCAGTTTTGTCACGCCGACGTTCGCGCCGCGCAGGATGAAAAACGTCGCGAGGGTTACAATAAAACTGGGCAGGTGTGTCCTGGTCACCATCCAACCATTAAAGAATCCGACCCCAGCGGCAAAGACCAACGCCGCCAGCATCGCCAGCCAGATATTCCATCCCCCGCGCACGGCCAGTATACCTGCCAACAGTCCGGTCGTGCCTGTCATGACCCCGGCAGACAGATCAAATTCGCCGCCAATCATCAGGAGTGCGACAGCCGTTGCCATAATCCCCAGGGTGGTTGCTTCATCGAGGATGCGGGACCCACCTATGATGGTGAGCCAGATGTCCGGCGCGACGATGGCAAAGAATACCCAGATCACGACCGCACCGATCAAAGCTCCCACTTCGACCCGGCGGAAAAGCCCTCTGACAATTCCGGCCCGGGCAAGTCGCTCGTCCGACTTGGCACTCGCAGTTTCAATGGTCATAATCAATCTCCTTAGCCCACTGACCCGCGCTCGGTTTGGGATGTGGATACAAGATGCGGAATAGGCAATGTCCATTCCGCACCTTGTTGTTTCAGCTCATACAATTTACCGCGTACCCTTGGCGCTCAGGTCTTTCACGGCTGCCGCGTTGTCCTTGGTGACAAAGCCAGGCCCTGTATAGACTGGCAAGCCGCCGCCGACCGTGTTCAGGTTCGTCTTGTACAGGTGCAATAACACGACCGGCAGATAGCCCTGCAAGTATTGCTGTTGGTCAATGGCGAACAGCATTTCACCATTTTCAACGGCCGTGAGCACATCGGGACTGAGGTCAAAGGTGGCGATTTTGGCGCTGGAACCCGCGGCTTTGGCCGCATCGCGCGCGGCGATGGCGATGGTTGTGTTCAGCGCCAGGACGCCATCAATGGTCTTGTCTGCCGTGAGCTTGTTCTGAATCGCCTTTAGCGTTCCCGCGACGTCTTTCACGCCGGTTGAGGCGACACTGAACTCTTCAAAGTTGCCGCCCGTGAACGTAGCCTTCGCGCCAGCGCAGCGATCTTCCAGGCCGATGTTGGCTTCTTCGTGCACGACACAAATCAGGTGCTTGACGCCGGCGGCGTTGAACTGAAGGCCCGCGCCCTGTCCGGCGACGTTCTCGCTCTGGCCTACGTGAACCAGCGCGCCGAATTCTTTCGATTTGGTTTCGCCGGAATTGATCGTGATGACGGGAATCCCGGCATCGGTTGCGCTCTTGATGGCGTCCTTGAGCGCATCGGGATTCGCCATCGAGACGACAATGCCATCTACCTTGGCGGCGACATAATTTTGGATCAACTGCGCCTGCTGCTTGGGATCCGGATTGCCGCCGGATTTAAGCGTGATGCCATAAGTGGCTGAAGCATCTTTGGCGCCTTTGACCACCACGGCCCAGAAAGTATCCACCGCGGGGTCAGAATGGACGGCGAGGCCAATGGTCAGGTTCGCCTGGGTCACCTGCGCGGGCTGGGTCGGCGCTTGCGGTGTGGATGCAGGAGCGCAGCCGACCAGCGAAGCTATTGCAACAACCACTAACACAAATGATGCGGTTTTGTTAAGGCGTGACATTTTTGCTTTCTCCTCTTATTGTGATAGGAATGATTTTTGACGGTTGACGGCAAGTCTAGTAAAGGACATTTTTGAATGCTGTGACACCTCCTTTCCACATTGAACCTAATTCGAACCTAATTCAACCTAATTCGGATCCCTTGGCGTCCCTGACGATTCGCGCACAATGAGTTGCCCCTGAACGATGATGTCGGTGACTTGCGCCTCGGCTGGGCTGGGAGCCGCCATCAATGCCAGGAGCATCTGCATAGCCTGTTGCCCCATCTCAAATTTGGGTTGGGCAATTGTAGTCAAGCGAGGGTATACACATGCAGCGAATGGAATGTCGTCAAAGCCGACGACGGCCAAGTCGCGCGGGACAGATGGCCCGGACGCTCGCGCCGCATTCAGCAGACCAATCGCCGTCATGTCGTTGTAACAGAACACTGCCGTAGGCGGCTTGGGCAACGCTCGGAGAAATGTCATGGCTTGTTCCCCGCTTTGCGTGCGCCCTGTCCCGGGCACGACCAACTTGGGATCAGAGGCGATGCCGGCCCCAGCCATCGCTTGTTGGTAACCCCCTAATCGGCCCGCGCTGGAACTGGTACCCTCTGGCCCGCTAATATAGGCGATGCGGCGATGACCTCGTTCGATCAGATGCTGGGTTGCCAGTCGCCCGCCGTGCTGATTATCTACAGACACCGAAAACACATAGCGACCGCTTTCTTCGCTGTGGTTATTGAGCAGCACCACAGGGGCGTCAACTCGTTCCAAATGCCGCTGGTAGAGTGCGCCGACGCGCGAAGAGGTGACAATCATGCCATCCACGCGCTTGGATTGCAGCATTTCCACTGCTGCCATTTCGCGCGCCGGGTCAGAATTGGAAGTGGCGAGGATAATGGTATAACCATGTTCGTAAGCGGTGCTCTCAATCCCCTGAATCACCTCGGCGATGAACGGGTCGGCAACAGTGGTAACGACCACGCCGATTGTTCGGGTGCGCCCCATCACCAAACTGCGCGCCCAGGCGTCGGGCGAGTAGCCCATCTCGCGAGCCAATTGCTGGATGCGCGCTTTTGTGGATGCATTGACAAGAGAGCTGCCACTCAAAGCGCGCGAGACTGTCGAGTGGGAAACGCCGGCAGCTTTGGCAATGTCTATGATAGAGATTCTAGCGTTTTTTGTCATATTGCAAACGTGTGCAACTCGTAAATCTTGTGTATTTCTCTGTTTTTCGGGTGTTTGCAAACGTGTGCAAAACAGTATATAATGGGTCAATGCTTTTGTCAAGATGAGGGAGTGCATTGTGTCTGATCTAGCTTTATCTACCATGTGGGGCATCGGCCAGTTTCAGCGCCTGGCCGATTTCTTTAGCGCCGGCCAAGTTCTGGGTTTTACTCGATTCGAGTTAAATCACGGTGTCAACTCAGCTATGCTTGATGGTTTGAGCCTGAACGGCCATAAAATCACCAGTGTCCACGAACCATGCCCGGCTGATCTTTCGATGGCAACGCTCAGGAAGCGCAACTGGCTGATCTCTGCACTGGATCAAGAGGATCGCCAGAGAGGGGTAGCTGCCGTTCGGCGCAGCCTTGACCTGGCTCACAAATTGGGCGCGCAAGCGGTGATTGTTCATCCGGGGCAGGTGAGCATTGACCCGGAACTAGAGATGACGGTGCTTGATTTGTACAAGCAGGGCCAGGCAGGCCAACCCATATATGCTCAAGCCAAAGAGCGATTGGTGGCAGCCCGTGCCGCCCAGGCCGAAATCAACATGCAATCCGTGCGCCGCAGCTTGCTTGAATTGGCTGAATTCGCTGCCCGGTTGGGCCTCCGGCTGGGACTGGAAAACCGCTATCATTATTTCGAGATTCCCTTGCCTGATGAGCTTGACGACCTGCTCAATCTGGGGTGCGGCGATGTGGTGGGCTATTGGTATGACGTGGGCCATGCGCAAGTGTTGGAGAATTTGGGCTTTGGCCTGCACGAGCAGTGGCTGCGGCGCTTTGCGCACAGAATGGTGGGTGTTCATCTGCACGATATTACGGGCGTTCAAGACCACCTGGCCCCCGGCTTGGGTCATTTGGATTGGGACATGGTGGCCCGCTATCTGCCGGCAGGCGCGCTGCGCACCTGCGAGTTCCAGCCATTCAACTCGCCAGAAGAGATTGCGGCCGGGGTCAAGCTGTTGGTTGAGAAAGGGTGTGTGACTGAACAATGAATTTAAAGAGTTAGCTAATGTTTGGCATCTCTTTCCCAATCTTGCTGCTCATTGCGCTGGCGCTGGTGTTTGACTTTTTGAATGGTTTCCATGACAGCTCCAACATTGTGGCGACCATGATTGCCTCGCGCGCGCTCACCGGTCGCCAGGCGCTCACCATCACCGCTGTGGCCGAGTTCATTGGGCCATTTCTGTTTGGTGTGGCTGTGGCCACCACGCTGGGCCACGAGGTGTTGACCGCGAATGAGATCGAGTTATCTGTCACGATGGCGGCTCTCATCGCCTCAATTGTGTGGAATATTATCACGTGGTGGCTGGGTATTCCTTCCAGCTCATCTCATGCTTTGGTGGGCGGGCTGATTGGCGCGGCTGTGGCGCAAAACGGTTGGGGCGTGGTCAGGCTGGCCGGGCTTGGCAAAGTAGTGCTGGCGCTGGCCATTTCTCCGCTGATTGGCCTGGTAGCGGGTTACCTGGTGATGAAACTGGTGTTATTCCTGGCGCGCGCCTCTAGCCCCAAAATCAACACCTTTTTCAAACGAGCTCAAATCCTCACGGCCTTAGCCCTGGCGCTTTCACACGGGACGAACGACGCCCAAAAGACGATGGGCATCATCACGCTGGGCCTTGTTTCGGAAGGAGCATTAGAAACTTTCCATGTGCCCTTATGGGTCGTTGCCGCCTGCGCTGCGGCCATTGCCTTGGGCACGGCCACGGGCGGTTGGCGGCTCATCAAGACGCTGGGCAGCAAGTTTTTCAAAGTTCGCCCCGTGCATGGGTTCACTACGCAGGTCGCCTCGGCCGCCGTGATCTTGAGCGCGGCGCTTTTAGGCGGACCTGTGAGCACGACCCAGGTCGTCAGTTCTGCCATCATGGGCGTAGGCTCTGCCGAGCGCGTCTCCAAAGTTCGCTGGGGCACGGCGGGGCAGATTGTGATTGCATGGTTGACGACGATTCCGTTCTCTGCAATTTTAGCGGCCGGCCTGGCCGTATTGTTGAGGAGGTGGTTATGAGCTGGCTGAGCGATTTTTTCAAGCCGCGCCAGGACAATTTTGTCAAGCTGCTGATTGAACAAGCTGAATATGCCGTTAAAGGCTTGGAAGCGCTGCTAGAGTACGTGAACAATGGCAACGAGACCTCTGCCGAAGCGGTGCGCCGGATGGAAAAAGAAGCCGACGAAGTCCGCCGCATCCTGGTAGACGAACTCAATCGCACGTTTGTCACGCCGATGGACCGCGAGGATATCTTTGCGCTTTCGCGCGCGATTGACGACATTCTGGATTACGCTTACTCGACGGTGGATGAAATGCAGGTTCTGCACGTCACGCCTAATACCTATTTGCAGCGGATGGTCTCGTTGTTGCGCGACGCGGCAAACGAAGTCCATCTGGCGATGCTGCGGCTCAAGGACCATCCCGGCGTGGCGACCGATCACGCCCAGCGCGCCAAGGCGCTAGAGAACCGCGTGGAAAGCGTCTATCGCGAGGCGATTGCTGCGCTCTTTGAAGGCCCCGCCGAGCCAGAGCACATTGTAGAGATGCTCAAGCTCCGCGAGATCTACCGCCACCTTTCCAACGCCGCCGACCGCGGCGACGAGGCCGCCAACATTATCAGCGATGTGGTCGTCAAGATGACATGATCTGACAATTCTGGGGAGGCTATGTGGCTCGATCAGCGCCGTTCGACATTGCCTTTATTGGGCACTATACTAAAGACACGATTGTCTATCCTCATTCCACGCGGATCGTAGATGGGGGCGCCTATTTTTTTGGGGCAAGTGTTGCCGCTCGCATGGGCTTGCGTGTAGCGGTTGTGACCCGCCTGGCCCGCCAGGATTGGGGCGCGGTTGCAAAACTGGAACGCCTGGGCGTGACCATGCTCGCCCGCGCCACGCCGTCCTCTACGCTGCTGCGCCTGGTCTACCCCACAGACAACCTGGACGAGCGCACCATCGAGCTGCTCAGTTCGGCCGGGCCGTTCAGCGTGGACGATATCGCAGGCGTGCAAGCGCGCGCTTATGCCATTGTTGCCTCGTCGGCGCGCGGCGAGATACCCGCCGAGCTTGTAGAAACCCTGGCTGCGCGAGGCGCTATCACGGCGCTGGATGTGCAGGGCTTTATTCGGGTTCTCCACAACGGCGCGCTCACGCTCGACGATTGGCCGGGCAAAGAGGCTGTCTTGCGGCACGTCACTGTGCTCAAGACCGATGCGGTCGAGGCCAGGCTGCTCACCGGCGAATCTGACCGGCGTGCAGCAGCCCGCCGGCTGGCCGAATATGGTCCGCGCGAGATTCTGGTGACCGACTCTAGCGGCGTGCTGCTTTATCACGATGGCGTCTTTGACCAATCGCCTTTTGTGCCGCGCGAACTGCGGGGGCGCAGCGGGCGTGGAGATACTTGCACGGGCGCCTATCTTGCCAGGCGGCTGACGGCATCGCCCACAGAATCGCTGGTCTGGGCCGCCGCCGTCACCAGCCTAAAGTTGGAAGAAGAAGGCCCCTTTAACCAAAGTATGGCCGAGGTAAAAGCATTGTGCGCAAAGCTGAGCGCCCGGCCAGGGGAAAAGTAGACGGTAAACGTTCAGATGGGTGATGTATAACCCCAAACCCCCTGCCTACAGCGGGGGCAGGGGGCACTAGGGACTGAACGGTTACAGTAGAGTTTGTCGGAAGTAACGTAGCCAACGTATCCCCACACCCTGTCTGCGCCAGGCAGGCTGCACTCCCGAAGGGGCCAAGCGCAGCGCAGCCTGCCTGGCAGCAGCTATCCATTACCCACATCTTTGAACCGATTTGCGCCGCAAAGCGACAGGAGTATCATGAGATCCACCTTTGCGTGTGAGGTGGACATGAAACAGGCTAGCAGGTTTTATC